>NZ_JABWQR010000027.1:0-89807 GCF_014270125.1 Pseudomonas sp. SWRI99
GCGCAGCCCAGCGGGGATAAATCCCCTCGCCACAACTGTGTTCTCAGCCGAAATCCGGGGCAGATCAGACAATCCACTTCTTGTCGCCAGTGAAGCTGATGGTCAGCCACCGCGCCGCATCCGGCTTGCCCAACTGCGCCGAAATCTGCTCGCGCAACGCGTCCAGCTGCGTGACATTGCGCAGCGGATAATCCGCCGGCAACACCACATGAATTTCGATGAACCGCGCCCGACCGTGCTTTTGCACGTAGGACACATAATCGTCGAAACCATGCTCGACCTTCGCTGCGTCCATGACCTGACGCACCTGTTCATCGAGGACGTCCGGGGCAATCCCCAGCACATCGCGTAACGCCGGGCCGAGGATCTTGAACGCCGGCGGCAACATGGTCAGCGCCAATACGATCAGGATCAGCGGGTCGACATACACCGCCCACTCGCCGTAGCCCTGGGACTTGAGCAACAGCGCCGCAAGGAAACTGATCAATAACCCCACCGAAAGCATCGCGTCGACCAGCCAACTGATGTTGTCGAACTGGATCAGGCTGGATTTGAGTTGGCGATTACGGTGGCGCACGTAGAAGAAATAGGCGAACTCGACCACCGTAAACACCCCGGCATAAACGATCACCAGACCCAACTCGATCTCACGCCCTCCGTTGATGATGCCGAACACGCCGTTGAGAAACGCGTAGATGGCGATCAACAGCAGGAAACTGCCTTCGATCAGCAGCACCATCGGTTCCAGGTGCCAGAAACCGAACTGGAAGCGCTGATTGCTTTGTTTGGCGATCAACCTGGCGGTGATCAGCATCAGGACTTTGATGAAGGTTGCGATCAGCGAAAAAAAACCATCGAACAGGATGGATTGCGAACCTGAAACAAAACCGGTGACGATCCCGGCGATCGCCACGGCAAACATCAGAATGGTCGATTGTTTGAGCAGTGTCTGCTCACCTCGGTTACTCACTTTGACTCCTCGAAAAACCTGAAACACCGCAGGGTGCGGTGGGGTTGTTGCGAGGGGAGTTTACCTTATCAGCGGTTTTCGCCCGATTATGTGGCGAGGGAGCTTGCTCCCGCTGGACTGCGCAGCAGGCCCTGCTTCTTGCTGAATTGAAGAGCAGAGGCGCTTCGCACCCCAGCGGGAGCAATCTCTGGCCACAGGATCAGGTATCAGGCCTTGTTACGTTCGATGGCAAACCCGGCCCAGGTCTGGCTCACCGGCATCAGTTCCAGGCTGTTGATGTTGATGTGCGCCGGGGTGTTCATCACCCAGAAAATCGTCTCGGCGATGTCCTGCGGCTGGATCGGCTCGGCACCGGCATAGGTCGCGTTATAGCGCTCCTGGTCACCGGCAAACCGTACCAGCGAGAACTCGCTTTCGCACAGGCCGGGTTCGATGTTGCTGACCCGCACGCCGGTGCCTTGCAGGTCGCAACGCAGGTTCAGCGAGAACTGTTTGACGAACGCTTTGGTCGCGCCATACACGTGGCTGCCCGGATACGGATAGTTGCCCGCGATGGAGCCGAGGTTGACGATACCGGCGCCACGCCCATGAGCAATCAAGCGCGGCAGCAGCAGGCGGGTGGCGTACATCAGACCTTTGACGTTGGTATCGACCATGGTGTCCCAATCGTCCAGATCGCACTTCGGCGCCGGGTCCACGCCCAGCGCCAGGCCGGCGTTGTTGATCAGGCCGCGCAGTTTGGCGAACGATGGCGGCAGGTTGGCAATCGCCTCCTCCATCGCTTTACGGTCACGCACGTCGAGAACCAGACCGTGCACTTCAGTCTGCTTCGACAGTTCGGCACACAGGGCACTGAGGCGTTCCTCACGACGACCGGTCAGCACCAGTTTCCAGCCGGCCTCGGCAAAACGACGGGCACAGGCTTCACCAAAACCGGAGGTCGCACCGGTGATAAACAGGGTGTTGGACATCGTGTTCTCCTTGCTTCGGCCACCGCGGCGGCCCTTGGAATAGAAAATCAGCAGGCAGCATGCCCGCCCTCGCATTCACGGGCAACACCTACAATCTGTACAAAAAACGACCAACCGCGCCAACGCCATAGCGACCGTGGCCTGTAGCCATGTGCACGCATGTTATCCACAGTCTGCTCCACAGTTTTCGGGGGCAAGTGCAACGGCGCCAAGCCGCGCCCCACAAGGCTTTGCGGGCGAAATGCAAAGTTTTTTGCTTGACCCTGAGGCAATGGATGTGCGGGACATGGCATTTTGCACGACCGATGGCTCAACATCGTGATCGCGCGAGGCCAGCAATTACGGCCCTCAGCGCAGTCTTTCCAGAGTTTAATCACAGACTTATCCACAGGCTCGACTACCCGCGAGCAGGCCGGTCAGCCGCCCTATAAAAAGGTTGACAATAGCGCCTAACGCTTGCTTGAAATCGCCCGATCAAAAAACAACCACAACCCTGAAAGCCTTGTGCCATAAGGCCTGCGACCACATACACCCACGTTATTCACAGCCAGCTCCACAGCAAACGGGGACAAGTCAAAACTGTGGAAAAACAGCCGTTTGCAGCGTCTATATGTCGCGCTTTGGCAGGTTGGGGAATTTGTTTTCCACAATTGCGAGATCCGGCGCAGATCAACTGTGGGAGCGGGCTTGCTCGCGAAAGCGGTATGTCGGATAGCACTGTGTTTATTGACCCACCGCCTTCGCGAGCAAGCCCGCTCCCACAAGGAATTGGTGGTGGACTTGGGATAAAAAAGCCCCGGGACTTTCGTCGCCGGGGCTGTGTATAACAGCGGAAAAACTCAGTGCCCGCCCAGATAGGCGTTACGCACTTCCTCGTTCACCAACAGTTCCTGGCCGGTGCCGCTCAGGCGAATCTCGCCGTTGACCATCACGTACGCCCGATCCGACAACTTCAGCGCATGGTTGGCGTTCTGCTCGACCAGAAAGATCGTCATGCCGGTTTTCGCCAGCTCACGCAGTGTCGCAAAAATCTGTTTCACCACGATCGGTGCCAGTCCCAGGCTCGGCTCATCGAGCAGCAACAGCTTCGGCCGGCTCATCAACGCACGGGCGATGGCGAGCATTTGCTGCTCGCCACCGGACATGGTCATCGCCCGTTGCGTACGCCGTTCTTCGAGCCGTGGAAACAGCTCGAACATGCGCTGCATGTCCTCTTTGGCGTACTTGTCGCCAATCGGGATGGTGCCCATCAACAGGTTTTCCTCGACGGTCATGTCAGGGAACACCCGCCGTCCTTCCGGCGATTGCGCGATGCCGTTGGAAGCGATGTAGTGCGATGACTTGTGGGTAATGTCGACGCCTTGATAGAGGATCTGCCCGCCCGCCGCCCGTGGCTGGCCGAAGATCGACATCAGCAACGTCGATTTACCCGCGCCGTTGGAGCCGATCAGGCTGACGGTTTCGCCTTCGTTGATCTGCAGCGAAACGCCTTTGAGCGCCTGGATCGGGCCGTAGAACACATCGAGGTTTTTCAGTTCGAGGATCGCTTGGCTCATACCAGTTCCTCTTCGTCGGCGCCCAGATAGGCCGCAATCACTTTCGGGTCGTTGCGGATCGCTTCCGGTCCGCCCTCGGCGATGACGATGCCGTGGTCAAGAACCACGATGTGATCGGAAATGCTCATGACCATGCCCATGTCGTGTTCGATCAGCACCACGGTCAGATCGTGCTCGTCGCGCAGCAGCCGGATCATCGCGCTCAGCGCTTCGGTTTCCTGAGGGTTGAGGCCGGCGGCCGGTTCGTCGAGGCAGATGATCTGCGGCCGTGTGCACATGGCCCGAGCGATCTCCAGACGGCGTTGTTGGCCGTACGAGAGTTCACCGGCCAGACGGTTGGCGCAGTCCACCAGATCGACCACTTCGAGCCAGTAGAACGCGACATCCAGCGCATCGCTCTCGGCCTTGCGATAGCCCTTGGTGTTGAGAATACCGGCGAGCATGTTGCGGTTGACCCACATGTGCTGCGCGACCAGCAGGTTTTCCAGCACCGACATTTCCTTGAACAGGCGAATGTTCTGAAAAGTCCGCGCCAGACCTGCACGGTTCACCAGGTGAGTTCCGCCGAACATTTTGTAGTACATGCGGCTGAGGAAGGATTTCGGCGAAACGAAATCGGTCGGCTTGAACGACTCGCCCAGCAGCTGGATGACGTTGGTCTGCTGGCCGCGCACGTTGAGTTCGATCTTGCCGCCCGTGGCCTTGTAGAACCCGGTCAGGCAGTTGAACACCGTGGTCTTGCCGGCGCCGTTCGGGCCGATCAGGGCGAAGATCGAGTTGCGTTTGACCTTCAGGCTGACATCGCTCAAGGCCTTGATGCCACCGAAATGCATCATCAGTTTTTCAACAGAGAGTACGACTTCACTCATGGCGCAGTCCTCTCGTAGTGAATGGCACCTTTGCGTGGTTTGACCCCGGAACGGCTGATACGGATCAGCCCGCGTGGTCGCCAGATCATCATCAACACCATCAGAATGCCGAACAGCAGCACGCGGTATTCAGCGAAGCCGCGCAGCAGTTCCGGAGCGACGGTGAGCACGAACGCGGCGATGACCACGCCAATGGTCGAGCCCATGCCGCCGAGCACGACGATGGCGAGAATCAGCGCCGATTCGAAGAAGGTAAACGACGTTGGGTTGACGAAGCCTTGATAGGTGGCGAAAAACACCCCGGCCAGACCCGCCGTCGACGCACCGATGGTAAACGCCGAGAGTTTGACCAGCACGTGGTTGAGGCCCATCGAGCGACAGGCGATCTCGTCCTCACGCAGGGCTTCCCAGGCGCGGCCCACCGGCATTTTCACCAGGCGATGCTTGACGTACAGCACCGCCAGCACCACCAGGAACAACACCGCGTAGATGAAGTAATACTTCACGTCGGGGTTGTAGGCGATGCCGAAGAACTCGTGAAACGGCACCCCGCCATCCTTGGCGCGCTTGCCGAACTCCAGACCGAAAAAGGTCGGCAGTGGCGCCGGCATGCCGTTCGGTCCGCCCGTCAGCGACAGCCAGTTGTTGAGCACCAGACGAATGATTTCACCGAAGCCCAGGGTCACGATTGCCAGATAGTCACCGTGCAGGCGCAACACCGGGAAACCCAGAATGCAACCGGCCAGGCCCGCCGTGATCGCTGCCAATGGCAACACTGTCCAGAAGCCCAGGCCCAGATACTGGTAACCCAGCGCCAGACCGTAGGCGCCGATGGCGTAAAACGCCACGTAACCCAGATCGAGCAGGCCGGCCAGCCCGACCACAATGTTCAGCCCCAGCCCCAGCAGCACGTAGATCAAACCGAGGATGACCACACCGAGCAGGTAGGAGTTGGAAACAAACGGCACGATGATCGCCAGCACAATGATCAGCGGGATGATCCAGCGCAGCCGCGATTTGTAATCCGCCGGCAGCACGTGAACGCCGGAACCGCTGCTCTCGAATCCGTCGAGGATCTTCAGGCCCTTGGGCGTTTGCAGGAACAGGCTGAGGGCAAAGCGACCGGCCATGACGATGGCTATGATCCACGCCACGCGGGTCGCTTCGAGGTTGAAGCTGTAGCCGTCAAGTACGACACCGACAATCGGCCCGAACACGATCAGCGCAATCAGGCCAGCCAGAATCGCCTCGACCAGGCTTTTTTTGATATCGATGGATTTTTCAGTGGTTGCAGACATCGCTTACACCTTCGACACAAGAGGACGGCCCAACAGGCCCTGCGGCCGGAAGACCAGTACGAGGACGAGCAGCGAGAAGCTGAACACGTCTTTGTAGTCGGAGTTGACCAGACCGGAGAACAGCGACTCGGAGATGCCGAGGATGATCCCGCCGAGCATCGCGCCGGGCAGTGAACCGATACCACCGAGGACCGCCGCGGTGAACGCCTTGATGCCGATGATGAAGCCGGCATAGAAGTCGAACGTGCCGTAGTTCATGGTGATCAGCACACCCGCCAGTGCCGCCATGGCTGCACCGATGATGAACACGTAGGAAATTACCCGGTCGGTGTTGATCCCCAGGATCGAGGCCATCTTGCGGTCTTGCTGGGTCGCGCGGCACATGCGGCCGAGCTTGGTGTATTTGATGATGTAGGTCAGCAGTCCCATGCCGACGAACGCGGCGATCAGGATGAAGACTTTGGTGTAGGTCAGTTGCACGAAGCCGGTTCCGACTTCAACACGCCAGGCACCGGTCAGCAGCGTAGGCACGCCCTGTTGTTTGGCGCCCTGGGCGATCTGTGCGTAGTTCTGCAGGATCAGCGAGATACCGATGGCGCTGATCAGCGGCGCCAGCCGGGTGGAGTTGCGCAGGGGTTTGTAGGCGACTCGCTCGATGACCCAGCCATACACCGCCGTGACGACGATGGTGAAGATCAACGTGCCGAGCATCAGCAGCGGGAAGGATTCGATACCGAAGTACGCCAGCAGAGCCAGACTGATTGCCGCCAGGTAAGCGGAAATCATGTAAACCTCGCCGTGGGCGAAGTTGATCATGCCGATGATGCCGTAGACCATTGTGTAGCCGATGGCGATCAGGCCATAGACCGACCCGAGGGTCAGGCCATTGACCAGTTGCTGCAGGAAAATACCATCCATAACGCAATCTCACGCAGTGAGAACCTGCGCACCGGGGCGCGCGGTTCTTCTAGGAAAAATACAGATGTACGTCGGAGCAATGTCGGAGAGCGACCAGCCCGTTCGCCACTGAATCCTGTGGGAGCTGGCTTGCCAGCGATAGCGGTGGATCAGCCAACTTGTGTGCCGATTGATCTGACGCCATCGCGGGCAAGCCCGCTCCCACAGGGTTTCAAGTGAGCCGAGTGATCGCCTCAGCCCTTACTTCTGCTTTTCCAGCTGGTGGTATTTGCCATCCTTGTCCCACTGGTAAACCACGTAGTCGGAGATTTTCAGGTCGCCCTTGGCATCCCAGGTCTTCTCGCCCATCACGGTTTTCACCGGGTTGGCCTTGAGCCACTTGGCAGCCGCTTCGCCGTCGTTTTTCTTGGCACCGTTGAAGGCTGCCGCCAGGGTTTGCACCGAAGCGTAGGCGTACAGGGTGTAGCCCTCAGGCTCGGTACCGGCCTTGCGGAACGCATCCACTACGGTTTTGCTGTCTGGCAGCAGGCGCGGGTCGGCGCCGAAGGTCATCAGCACGCCATCGGTGAATTGCGGGCCGCCCGCGGTGGTGACGAGTTCGTCGGTAACGATGCCGTCATCGGACATGAACTTGACGTCTTTGAGGCCTTGTTCACGCAGTTGACGAACCAGTGGACCGGCTTCCGGGTGCAGGCCACCGAAGTAGACGACATCGGCGCCAGCGCCACGGATCTTGGTGACGATGGTGCTGAAGTCTTTCTCGCCACGGGTCAGGCCTTCGTACAGCACCGGCTTGACGCCGCGTTTTTCCAGCTGTGCCTTGGTGGCGTCCGCCAGGCCTTGGCCGTAGGTGTCCTTGTCGTGCAGCACGACAACTTTTTTGCCTTTGAGCATGTCGACGATGTAGTCGCCGGCAACGATGCCTTGCTGGTCGTCACGCCCGCACATACGGAACATGGCGCTCAAGCCACGCTCGGTGACTTGCGGGTTGGTCGAGCCCGGGGTGATCGCGATGATCCCGGCTTCGTCGTAGATTTCCGAGGCGGGAATGGTCGAGGAGGAGCAGAAGTGACCGACCACGCCGGCGACTTTCTGGTTGGTGAGGTCTTTGGCGACCGTCACCGCCTGCTTCGGTTCGCAGGCGTCATCGCCTTTGACCAGGACGATTTTTTCCCCGTTGACACCACCTGCCGCGTTGACCGCGTCGGCCGCCGCCTGTGCACCCTTCATGTACTGCTCGCCAAATGCCGCGTTGGCACCGGTCATCGGACCCGCTACACCGATCTTGATATCAGCTTGAGCAAACGCAGAAACACCCAGCGCAGTAGCCACTGCGAGGGCCAGAAAGCCTTTCTTGTAAAACGTCTGGGACATGAGGTGGTGCTCCAAGGTTTTTTTTAGTTGGCACTGCGACTTCACTTCACTCAAAGCTCAGAGCAAGGCCCGTGCCATCGGTTTTTTATTCGGCAAAAAGTCGCTGTGTTGTTGTTATTTCGACTGTTTCGTTCCCATTTTCATTGGGCGTGCAACCGTCTAAACCGCGGAAGGTGAAACCATTTATTTTTTCAGGCGCAACCCGCACGCGCCATCATTGCAACCGCAGCGGCAAACGACGTGCAACCAGCCTGTAACAGCCCGCGTCACCGAACTGCACACTGCTGGTGCGAGACTGCTACAACCCGCACCATTACAGGCTAGTCGCTCGATGCAAAAGCGCCGCTCGCGGCAACAAATTTCAACACTCAAATGACAATGCGCAGGCACTGGCCCGCGTGATACAGCGAAAATCCGGCCTCGTACAGGCAACTGCGCAGGCCAGCGCCCGCCAAGGGCTGCATCGGTGCAAAGGGAATCGGCAGTGCTTGTGGATCGCCGTTGCACAGGTAATCGGCGAAGGCCTTGCCAACCACGGTGCCGGTCGTCACGCCACGACCGTTATAACCGGTAACGGCCACCAGCCCAGGCGCCGGTTCGAACAGGCGCATCAGATGATCAGGGGTGAATGCGATGCGTCCGGTCCAGGTGCATTCCCACTCGACCGGCTTCAGATTGGGGAAGTAATGTTGCTGCACCCGGTCGGCCCAGGCCTTGAGAAACCAGGTCGGTTTCTGGTTGCCATTGCCCAGACTGCCGAGTAACAGACGGCCGTCCTTGTCGCGACGAATGCTGCTCAGCACCTGACGGGTATCCCATGAGCCCTGCCCGCCGGGGAGAATCGCCTGCGCGGCGTCCTCGGTGAGCGGCACCGAGGCGACCTGATAGTAATAACCGGGGAAAAAATTGCGCTTGAGCTCGGTCCAGTCGCCTTCGGTGTAGGCATTGGAGGCGATGACCACTTGTTCGGCGAGCACCGAACCCTGCCCGGTCTGCACCGACCATTGCTGGCCGACGCGTTCGAGTCGAGTCACAGCAGAATGGTCGAACATCTGCCCGCCGAGACCGATGACCGCGTTCGCCAGGCCAGTCACGTACGCCATCGGATTGAGCGTGCCGGCGCGGCGATCCAGCAGCGCGGCGGCGATCTTCTGCGTGCCGGTGGCTTGTTCGCAGGACTTTCCGGTGAGCAATTCAACCGGTGCACCACGGCGTTTCCATTGCTGCTCGCGACTGCGCAAGTCGGCCTCGCCCTTGGCGTTGTGCGCCATGTGCAAGGTGCCTTCGCGGCGCAACTGGCAATCGATGCCGTACTTGTCCACAAGGCTGAACACCAGCGCCGGCGCCGCGCCGAGCATGCGGTTGAGCTGACTGCCGACCGCCTCGCCAAAACCGGCTTCGATCTCGTCCGGAGGAATCCACATGCCGGCATTGACCAGCCCGACGTTGCGCCCGGAGCCGCCGTTCCCTGCGCGATGAGCCTCCAGCACGCAGACGCTTTTGCCTTTTTCCAACAGATGCAGCGCCGCCGACAACCCGGTGAACCCGGCACCGATCACGCAGACATCGACCTTGACCTCGCCCCTGAGCGCCGAATTATCCGGCCGTTGTGGCGTGAGCTTTTCCCACAGACATTCTTCGCGTAACGGCATTGCCAAGCTCCTGTCGGAGCAGCCGCAAGCCACAAGCTACAAGCTGCAAGCCGGTCTGCTTGACGCTTGTAGCTTGAAGCTTGTAGCTGCTTAATCGAATGTGATGCCCTGCGCCAACGGCAATTCCAGCGAATAGTTGACGGTGTTGGTCTGCCGGCGCATGTACGCGCGCCAGGCATCGGAGCCGGATTCGCGACCGCCGCCAGTCTCTTTCTCGCCACCAAACGCGCCGCCAATCTCGGCGCCGCTCGGGCCAATGTTGACGTTGGCAATCCCACAGTCGCTGCCGACCGCCGACATGAACTGCTCGGCCTCGCGCACGTCGGTGGTGAAGATGCACGATGACAGGCCTTGCGGCACAGCATTGTTCAGGCGCAGCGCTTCTTCAAAATCGCTGTAGCCGACCACGTAAAGAATCGGCGCGAACGTTTCGTTGCAGACCACGTCGCTCTGCTCGGGCATTTCGACGATGGCCGGCGAAACGTAATAGGCATTGGGAAACTGCTCTTGCAGTTGACGCTTGCCGCCGAACACCCGCCCGCCTTCGCTCAGTGCCTGCTCCAACGCATCCTGCATGTTCTCGAAGCTGTGCTTGTCAATCAGCGGGCCGACCAGATTGCCTTCCAGCGGATGGCCGATGCGCACTTTCGAGTAGGCAGCCTTGAGGCGCGTGACGATTTCTTCCTTGACCGATTCGTGAGCGATCAGTCGACGCAAGGTCGTGCAGCGTTGCCCGGCGGTGCCGACAGCGCTGAACAGAATCGCGCGCACGGCCATGTCCAGATCGGCACTCGGGGCGAGGATCATCGCGTTATTGCCGCCCAGTTCGAGAATGCTGCGGGCGAAGCGCGCGGCGACTTTCGGCGCTACTTCGCGGCCCATGCGCGTGCTGCCGGTGGCGCTGATCAGGGCGACACGCGGATCATCGACCAGTGCTTCGCCGGCATCGCGACCGCCGATCACTACCTGGCAAAGGCTCGCCGGTGCATCGCTGAAATTCTTCACTACGCGATCAAACAGCGCCTGACAGGCCAGCGCGGTCAGCGGGGTTTTCTCCGAGGGTTTCCACACCACCGGGTTGCCGCAGACCAGCGCCAGCGTGGTGTTCCACGCCCACACCGCGACCGGAAAGTTGAACGCGCTGATCACCCCGACCACGCCGAGCGGATGCCAGGTCTCACGCATGTGGTGGCCCGGTCGCTCGGAGGCGATGGTCAGACCGTACAACTGGCGCGACAGGCCGACGGCGAAGTCGCAGATGTCGATCATCTCCTGCACTTCACCCAGACCTTCCTGGGTGATCTTGCCGGCTTCCCAGGAAACCAGCTCGCCCAGATCGTTCTTGTATTCGCGCAGCACTTCACCGAATTGACGCACCAACTCGCCGCGACGCGGTGCCGGTACCCTGCGCCACTGCTCGAATGCATGATCGGCGCGACTGATGTGCTGCTCGACTTCGGCGGCGCCTTCCCAGTTCACCGAGGCAATGCAGCTGCCGTCGACAGGCGAATGCACCGGCACTTTGCCGTTCTGGTACAGGGCCGGGTTCACCCCCAGACGATCAAGCAATGCGGCAACCATGGGTCTCTCCTTACGCAAAAACAGTAGGTGTGCGGCCATTCTTTCCATGGCCGGGCAGGCCTTTAGTTGTAGCGTCACCAGGGCGATGCAACAAACGACCTTTACGCCAGATATCATTCCGTTTATTCATGCTGCGTGTAGAAAGACAATAAAAAGGACTGGCCATGCTGAACAAACGCCACTTGCCCTCAATCACTGCGTTGCAGTGCTTCGAAGCGGTGACCCGGCACCTGAGTTTCACCCGCGCCGCCGAAGAGCTGAACCTGACCCAGAGTGCGGTGAGCAAACAGGTCGCTCAGCTTGAAGAATTGTTGCAGCACTTGCTGTTCCGCCGCGTGCGTCGCCGCTTGCAAATGACGCCGACCGGGGATTTGTACTTGGTGGAAGTCAGGAAAATCCTTTCTCAGGTGGAAATGTCGACCCATTACCTGCGTTCCTACGGCGGCGAGACCGAAGTCCTGCGCGTCTCCACGCCATCGACCTTCGGCGCTCGCTGGCTGGTGCCACGTCTGAAGGGCTGGCGCCTGCGCCACCCGTCGATTCATCTGGATTTGTGCAACGAGCAGGAAGCGGATGATCTGTTGCAGGGGCGCAGTGATCTGGCGTTCTATTTCGGCCAGGCATCGCGACCGGGCACGGAATGCCTGAAACTCTTCGGAGAAGAACTGGTGCCGGTCTGCGCACCCGGTAGCCTGCCCGACACGCCTTTCACTGATCCGACGCAACTCACCGATCTGGTGCTGCTGCAAAATGCCTCGCGCCCCCAGGCCTGGCACGACTGGTTCGACAGTCAGGGCTACCACACCGAACACAGCTACCACGGGCCGCGTTTCGAAACCTTTTATATGTGCATTCGGGCCGCACAAGTCGGCTGTGGTGTGGCGCTGCTGCCACGGTTTCTGGTGGAGGAGGAATTGGCCGAGGGCAAACTGGTCATACCCTGGCAACACGCCATGCCCAGCAGCGACGCCTATTACCTGGCCTACCCGGAACACGCGGCGGAAGTGCCGAAGGTGCGCGACTTCGTCAAATGGATGCTGGAGCAAATCGATAGCCCGGCTTGAAACCGACCTGGCCCTTTTTGTGGGAGCGGGCTTGCTCGCGAAAGCGGTGTATCAGTCGATGCAAGAGTGGCTGGTTTACCGCATTCGCGAGCAAGCCCGCTCCCACAGTGGATCTGCGGTGTTCTGAAAAAATGCTGGCAATCCCCACCGCTGATATGCGCCACTAGCGCCATCGATATAGACCGCGCAAGGCGCGGCGCAACTGGAGACCCGTTTATGAGCGAGAGTGTGTTTGCCGATCGCATCGTGCAGAACCTGCTCGACACCGACTTCTACAAGCTGACGATGATGCAGGCGGTGCTGCACAACTACCCCAACGTCGAAGTCGAATGGGAGTTTCGCTGCCGCAACGCCGAGGATCTGCGCCCGTACCTGGCCGAGATCCGCCATCAGATCGAGCGTCTGGCCGAGCTGAGCCTGAGCGCCGATCAGTTGAGTTTTCTCGAGCGCATCACTTTCCTGAAACCGGATTTCCTGCGTTTTCTCGGTCTGTTCCGCTTCAACCTGCGCTACCTGCACACCGGTATCGAGAACGGCGAGCTGTTCATCCGCCTGCGCGGTCCGTGGCTGCATGTGATTCTCTACGAAGTGCCGCTGCTGGCCATCGTCAGCGAAGTGCGCAACCGCTATCGCTACCGCGACACGTCTCTGGAGCAGGCACGCGAACAGCTTTATCGCAAGTTCGACTGGCTGACCGCCAACGCTTCGGCCGATGAACTGTCGCAACTGCAAGTCGCCGATTTCGGCACGCGTCGGCGCTTTTCCTTTGGTGTGCAGGCGGAAGTGGTCAACGTACTCAAGCACGATTTCCCGGGGCGTTTCGTCGGCACCAGCAACGTGCATCTGTCTCGCGAGCTGGACATGAAACCGCTGGGCACCATGGCCCATGAATGGATCATGGCCCACCAGCAACTCGGCCCGCGGCTGATCGACAGCCAGATTGCCGCGCTCGATTGCTGGGTGCGCGAGTACCGTGGCCTGCTCGGCATCGCCCTCACCGACTGCATCACCACCGATGCGTTTCTCGGCGATTTCGATTTATTTTTCGCCAAGCTCTTCGACGGCCTGCGCCATGACTCCGGGGACCCGGTGGCCTGGGGCGAGAAGTGCATCGCGCACTATCACAAGCTCGGCATCGACCCGATGAGCAAGACCCTGGTGTTCTCCGACAGTCTGACGCTGCCGAAATCGTTGGAGATTTTCCGCGCGCTGCACGGTCGCATCAATGTGAGCTTCGGCATCGGTACCAACCTGACCTGCGACATTCCGGGTGTCGAACCGATGAGCATCGTGCTTAAAATGACCGCCTGCAACGGCCAGCCGGTGGCGAAGATCTCCGACGAGCCAGGCAAGACCCACTGCAAAGATCCGAATTTCGTCGCCTATTTGCGACACGTGTTCCAGGTTCCTGCCGAATCCAGTCTATCTAGCAAGGAGTGAATTCATGCAAGCCGTACAGCGTGAGATTGCTGAGCAGCTCAAGGTGCAAGCGCCATTCGCCGACGACCAGGCCCTACAGGCCGAAGTGGCCCGGCGCATCACCTTCATCCAGGATTGCCTGGTCAATTCCGGACTCAAGGCCTTGGTGCTGGGCATCAGCGGCGGCGTCGACTCACTGACCGCCGGCCTTTTGGCCCAACGCGCGATGCGTGAGCTGCGCGAAAAAACCGGCGACGACCGCTACAAATTCATCGCCGTGCGCCTGCCCTACGAAACCCAGTTCGACGAGCACGACGCCAAGGCTTCGCTCGATTGCATCGGCCCTGACGAGATCCACACAGTCAATATCGGCCCGGCAGTCAAAGCGCTGGCTGCTCAGGTCTCTGCTTTCGAAGGCAAACCGGCGGCGTCGGTGGATTTTGTGCTCGGCAATACCAAGGCGCGGATGCGCATGGTTGCGCAGTACACGATTGCCGGCGCGGCTGGCGGCTTGGTGATTGGCACTGACCATGCGGCGGAAGCGGTGATGGGCTTCTTCACCAAGTTCGGCGACGGCGCCTGCGACCTCGCCCCGCTCAGCGGCCTGGTAAAAAATCAGGTTCGCGCGATTGCCCGCAGCTTCGGTGCGCCGGAGTCGTTGGTCGAGAAAGTGCCGACTGCCGACCTTGAAGATCTGTCACCGGGCAAACCGGACGAAGCGGCACATGGCGTGACGTACGCCGAGATCGATGCGTTTCTGCACGGTGAAACGGTGCGTGACGAGGCGGCGAAGATCATTGTCGATACGTACAACAAGACCCATCACAAGCGGGTCATGCCGTTTGCGCCTTGATGTGAATGCCCAGCAGCACCTGCGCCTTTGCAGGTGCTGCGCAACACTGTCGCTGCGGTTCAGGATCAATAGATCGCTGCCGGCATTCTCGTATGCGGTCAACCAATCGGTATCAGTCGTGCTTTATAGGCGACTTCGAAGTAGCGGCAGTATCAATAGTAACAGTGAAGGTTTCGGAGGGATTACCGCCCGCACTCGGTGTTGGCTGTGCGTTGAATTCGTAAATTCCGTCCGACAACAGGTCGGTGCCTATTAGCCAAGTATCAGTAATATCCACGCTTGTTGGCACTAAGGGTGTTTCATTATTGCGAAGCATCAAGCGATAATGCCCAAATGCCACGCCTTGAATATCGAGCCGATTGATATCCGTTTTATCCCCATCGTTGAGTTCCTTTCCACCACGCTCAGAGATTTTTGTGATTTGTGGATTCTGCAATGCACCCACAAAAAAAACTTTAGCGGCTGACGTACCACCACCGTCAATTTTTGCAGTCAAAGAATATCTTTTGTTGTTATTCAAGCTTAACGATCCATTCCATTTTCCATCAACAACCGTAAACTCATCGATCGGCGTCGCGCCATGGCCATCATATATATATACCTTGTCGGATGAAGCAGTTCCCTCGATCTGTAGCGTTTCGTTCGATGTACCACCCTCGTTTGGAACCTCGGTATCAGATCCGTCTTTCAGCGAAGAAATCCGAGGCTCCCCACCGGGAAGAGAATTTACTGTGATGGTGTAGGTCGGAGAGGTCCTGCCGGCTACATCCTTGGCTATCAACTGATAAGTTTTACGTGTAGGCAAATTAAGCACATCTTTCCACTTACCGTCAGTGCCGGCCAGTGCTCGTCCTACAAGGTTCGTCTCGGTGTCATCGTATATCAATACTTCACCTTGTCGAGCATCACCTTCTATATCAAGCACCATTTCGGTTGTACTGCCGTTATCTGGAATCTCTTTGACGGAATCTTTTAGCAAACCAATCAATGGCGCTGCGCTTGCTATTAAAGTCATTCTAAATTCAGCAGAATACTCATCCATGAATTCTGCCTTATAGGTATGTGCTCCTTCCTGAATATCCGTTATCAACCTTCCCGCAAGGCCATTCAGGTCGGCCTGCATGCTGACTCTCGGGTTGCCATCCTCAAAAAGTCTTAAAATTTTATCCGAGGGGCCCGTCAGAGAGAAAAAAACCATCGGGCTGGTGGCCTGACCGCCGTCGCTAATTACCTTGCCATCGGAAGTCACCTGTCGGATGGTCAGGGGGCGATCGACGCTGGTTTCCTCAATACTGTTTTTCATCGAAAGCTCCTACTGGCGTTAGGCAGTCGATGCCAATTTATTGTCAAGCCGCAGGAATCGTCTACTGTCAGAAATTACAGGTCCGGTGGACATCCGACAGAAGGCGCAGGTTTCAAAGGGAGGTGCATTGCAAACGAGTGGGTTAACCAAGAACGACAAAATGAAAACGCCGCTGCGATGGCCTCGCAGCGGCGCTTTACGTCAATGCCTGGTTACTTGACGATGACGGTGCCTTTCATCATCGAGATGTGCCCAGGGAACGAGCAGAAGAAGCCGTATTTTTCGGCGGCATCCAGTTTCGACACATCGAAGGTCACCGAATCGGTTTCCTTGGCGCCGATGATTTTGGTGTGGGCGATGACGCGCGCGTCGCCATCCTTCAGGTAGTTCTTGTCGATACCGGCTGCCAGGCCGTCGGTAGCGATCGGCTGCATGTCCGCTTCTTTGCTGATCACCAGGTTATGGCCCATGACGTTCTTCGGCAGGCTGCCGGAGTGGGTCAGTTCGACGGTGAAGGTCTTGCAGCTCTTGTCGATCACGATCTCCTTGGTGTTGAAGGACATCTGATCGGTGGAGTCAACGGTGGTTTTGCACTCGGCAGCCATCAATTGGCTGCTGGCCAGCGCCAGCAGGGATACCGCAACAACTTTGGAAAACATGGTGAATCTCCAAGGCAGGGTTAACAAAACACGAGTGGTGGAAAGACTGCCTGAAATCTTCGCAAGTTCCTATGACTTGTGTCAAAAATTGTATACAACTTTCAGGCTATGACGCTCATCGACACAATCTAACGGCCAGATGACCTGGCCAGACTTATGATCGGCCCATCCATTGAGACGGAGTGCCTGTCATGTTTTTTAACGGTCTGTTGTGCAGCTTGCTCGCCGCTTACGCCTGTGGCGCCAGCGGCAGCTTTGAATCGCCGGAACGCGAAGTTTAGCCCTTGGATCGAAGCT
Source organism: Pseudomonas sp. SWRI99 (assembly GCF_014270125.1). Lineage (NCBI taxonomy): Bacteria > Pseudomonadati > Pseudomonadota > Gammaproteobacteria > Pseudomonadales > Pseudomonadaceae > Pseudomonas > Pseudomonas sp. SWRI99. The sequence continues at coordinate 16,785 of NZ_JABWQR010000027.1, forward strand.
CGCCAGCCATTACCCTGTGACGGATTGACCCAGGAGTAAGGCATGTCTTTGAAGTCCGTGTGTGTATTTTGTGGTGCCAACGCCGGCAGCGTTGCGGCGTACACCGAAGCGGCTATCGCCCTTGGCCGGGCGCTGGCCGAACGTCATTTGACACTGGTTTACGGCGGTGGCGCCGTGGGTTTGATGGGCGTTGTCGCTGACGCCGCACTGGCCGCCGGCGGCGAAGTGATCGGCATCATCCCGCAGAGCCTGATGGACAAGGAAATCGGCCACAAAAGCCTGACGCGTCTGGAAGTGGTCGATGGCATGCATGCGCGCAAGGCGCGGATGGCCGAACTCAGCGATGCGTTCATCGCCCTGCCCGGCGGTCTCGGCACCCTGGAAGAGCTGTTCGAAGTCTGGACGTGGGGTCAGCTCGGCTATCATGGCAAGCCGCTGGGTCTGCTGGAGGTGAACGGTTTCTACAGCAAACTCACGGCTTTTCTCGACCATATCGTCGGCGAAGGCTTCGTTCGTGCGCCACACCGTGACATGCTGCAAGTGAGCGAATCGCCAAATACCCTGCTTGATGCGCTCGATCAGTGGCAGCCGACCGTCACGCCCAAGTGGGTCGATCAAAAACCCGGTTAACCCCCGGACGCCGATACAGGGCAGAATACGCGCCGCTCAACCTCACCTTCGACCTAGAGGATCGCCCATGGCCAAACCCAATTACTCCTTCGCCAAACGTCAACGAGACCTGGCAAAGGAACAGAAGAAAGAGGAAAAGCTTCAGCGCAAGAAACAAACCGCTGAAGAAGCGGCACTGAACCCCGACGGTGAAGTGGCGACGGATGATGATGTTGATGCACCCGATGCACCGAAAGAACAGGCGCCCGACGCCTGAGCCCCACCGGGTTTGATGATCGAATCAGACCCTGCGGATTTGTGAAAGGGCTGGCGGTTTTGCCGCCGGCCCTCACAGCCCTCCCCCAAAACACCCCATTTCCCTTGTAGGAGTGAGCCTGCTCGCGATAGCGGTGTGTCAGCAGCGAATGTTTCAACTGACACACCGCTATCGCGAGCAGGCTCACTCCTACAGTTTGATCTGCGTTATTCCTGAGGCATCACCGTAACCCGCACTTCCGGGTCGTGATTACCGCCACCGAGAATCACCCCGCGCAACGGCGACACATCAGAAAAATCCCTCCCCCACGCCAACGTGATGTGCTCCAGCGCCGGCTGCACATTGTTGGTCGGATCAAAATCCACCCACCCGAGCACCGGACAAAACACCGACACCCAGGCATGGGACGCATCGGCGCCGATCAGGCGTGGCTGCCCCGGTGGTGGCTGGGTCAGCAGGTAGCCGCTGACATAACGCGCCGCCAGCCCGCGCGAGCGCACGCAAGCCAGCATCAAGTGCGCGAAGTCCTGACACACCCCACGCCGCCGCTCCAGCACTTCCACCAGCGGCGTCGCCACCTGGGTGGCTTCGGCATCGAAGGTGAATTCGCTGAAAATCTTCTGCATCAAGTCCTGCACACCCAGCAACAGCGGACGTCCAGCCGGGAAACAGCTGTGTGAAAACTCGACGAAGCTGCGCTTCAAGTGCACATAGGGCGACTGGAACCGGTAGCGACAGGCTTCAAGCAAGTCGGCAGATAACGGCTGGCTACTGTAGGTGAGCGCATCACGGGTCTGCTCCCACGCCGACGACCGATTGAAATCCAGCGCAGGACGCGCCAGCACTTCAACGGTGAGCCGCGCGTTGACCTGCAACTGATCATGCGGCCGTTCGAACGCCAGCCGGGTCAGCGGATTGCCAAACACGTCCAGCTCATCACGCCGCACCGTCGGCTCCGGACTGATCAGCAGTTGTTGTTCGGTGCAGCGCTGCCAGTCGCACTCACGTGGCCACAGATGCGCCAGTTGCTGCGCGAGGGATACCGGGCTGTCGTAGTGATAGCTGGTGTCGTGAAAGATCTGGTAATGGGCGCTCATCAGACGGACACCGTACGCTGGCTGACATCATCGACATGGGCGAAATGGCGCAGGGCCAATCGATCCGAGACTTGCCCGCTGGCCTCGGCAATGTCTTGCAGCAGATCCGCCAGGCCGTCGAGCGCGGCACGCACGCTGGACTTGCCGAACAACGGGTTTTCCAGGCAACCCAGCTCAAACCGCGACAGGCGTTCGACCAGCTGCGGCAAACCGGCTTCGCGGGGAGCGCCGAAATCGTCGTTCAAGCGTTTCAACGTGCGGGTGACCAGTTTCAACTGAAACAACACCGCGTGCGGGTTCTGATCATCCAGCAGCAACAGATCGAGGACCGGAATCAATTGCGCCACCGCCAGATATCGCGAGCGGTAGGTGATGCTGCTGTTACCCAGTTCGAGCAGCCATTCCAGCCCCGCTTGATCGAACGCACCCGCGCCGCGCAGAAACGCGGCCAGACTGGCGCTGAGAAACTGCAGGCGCTCGATGCGCCGGCCGATCATCAGAAAGCGCCAGCCTTCGTCGCGGGTCATGTCATCCAGCGCAAACCCCGACAGCGCCGCCAGCGACATCACCAGACGGTTGAGGAAATCCAGCAGTTCGCCAAAATCCGGCTGGTCGGTGTCCAGCTCCATGGCTTCACGCTGCAATTCAACCAGCGCTTGCCAGTTCTCCCGGGAGAGCTTGCCGCGCACCTGCGAGGCAGCCCACTGCAAGCGTTGCAGGTTGGCGCGCAGGCTGAACGACCAGTCCTCGCCCAGCAGCGCAGCGAGCAAGCGTTCCGGCAGCTCACCCTCGTCCGGCAGCAACGCCAGCCGTTCGCCAAGATCGACCGCCGCCTGCAACGCCTGCGGATCATCGCCATCGACGTAGCGCGCCAGCATGATGCGCAGCAGCCGCGCGCTGTCATCGCAGCGTTCACAATAACGGCCGAACCAGAACAGGTTCTCCACCACCCGCGAGGGCAGGTAAGGATCCCGACGCACCAGATCGTGCACACCAATATTGCGCTGCGCCTTCCACTGCTCGCCACTCGGCGCACGGTCGCCCAGCACCCAGGTGTCCTTGCTCGCACCGCCACGCTGCATCGACACCACTTCGGCATCGGCGTCGGCCGCCACGCGGGTCAGCCCACCGGGCAGCACACGGTAGCCGTCGTGACTGGCCACTGCGTACATGCGCATGCCGATTGCCCGGGGTTGCACATGGCCTTCTTCAGCTTGCCAGACCGGCGCCTGTGAGAGCTGCGCCAGTTCCTGGGCGACATAGGCATAGGGCCGCGCCTGCATGCGCTCCGCCAGTTCGTGGCGCTGTGTTTCATTAAGGTCCCGGCCAAAAACCGGGGCGAAGCTTTGCGAAGGGAACGCGGGTTTGATCAACAGCTCCGGGAGTTTTTCCAGTGCCTGCGCCAGCACCGGCGCTTCACCGCACCACCAGGTCGCGATGGACGGCAGGATCAGTTCCTCGCCGAACAGGTACTGATTGATCTTCGGTAGAAACCCCAGCAGCCCCGGCGATTCCAGGACTCCGCTGCCCAGCGCGTTGGCGACCAGCACCCGCCCCTGACGCACCGCCTCGAGCAGACCGGGGACGCCCAGCGCCGAATCGGTACGCAGTTCCAGCGGATCGCAGAAATCGTCGTCGAGGCGGCGCATGATCGCGTGCACCCGGCGCAGACCGCTGAGGGTTTTCAGGTACACCGTGGCATTGCGCACGGTCAGATCACCGCCTTCGACCAGTGGATAACCAAGCTGGCGGGCGAGGTACAGATGCTCGAAGTAGCTTTCGTTGAAACGCCCCGGCGTCAGCAGGACCACCAGCGGCGTGTCGTCCTCGCCGGGCGCCTGTCGCGCCAGGGTTTCCTGCAACGTGCGGAAGAACCCGGCCAGGTGCTGAACCTTCAGATCGCGGTACAGCTCGGGGAAGGCACGTGAAACGATGGTGCGGTTTTCCAGCGCATAACCCGCGCCGGACGGCGCCTGGGTGCGATCGGCGGTGACCCACCAGCGGCCGTCCGGCGTGCGCGCCAGATCCACGGCGTACAGGTGCAGGAAGGCCGACTCCGGTGGAACGATGCCCTGACAGGGCCAGAGAAAATTATTGTGGCCGAACACCAGTTCTGCCGGCAGCAGGCCTTCGCTGATCAGCCGTTGCGGGCCGTACAGATCCGCCAGCACGGCATTGAGCAGCCGGGCGCGTTGCGCGATGCCGGCCGCCAGGTGCTGCCATTCATCGGCAGCGATCACATGGGGCAACAGATCCAGTTCCCACGGCCGATCGGCCCCTTTCGGATCGGCATAGACGTTGTACGTGACGCCGTTTTCCTGAATCTGCCGCGTCAGCAAGGCCTGCCGCTGCACCAGTTGCGCGGGACTGCTGCGCTGTAACTGATCGAACAGCCGCTGCCAATGCGGGCGCACCGCGCCGCTGCCGTCAAGCAGTTCGTGATAAGTACCCGCGCTCAGCGGGTAGCGGTCTAGCAGGTCAGGCATGGAAAGCTCGGCAGACAGCAGGGAACGGTCAGACTAACGCAGGCACATGACGTGCGGATAGTTGAAAAATCCGCATGAAATGTATGACTCAGAAACGGCGCAGATCGATTGTCATCGGCAGCTCGTCACTGATTTCCACTTTCGGTATCGGAAGTTTCCCTGGCGTGTGGCCGAGACGGAAAAACCGCGCCATGCGCCGACTCTCTGCTTCATTGGCATTGACTGGCAACGTCTCGTAATTGCGCCCACCGGGGTGGGCGACATGATATTGGCAACCGCCCAGCGAACGGCCCATCCAGGTGTCGAGCAGGTCGAACACCAGCGGTGCGTGCACCGGGATGGTCGGGTGCAGGCAGTTGGCCGGCTGCCAGGCGCGATAACGCACCCCGGCGACGAACTCGCCGACACGGCCGGTCGGGTGCAACGGTACCGCGACACCATTACAGGTCAGCAGATACCGCTGCGGCGTCAGGCCGTTGAGTTTGACCTGCAAACGCTCCAGCGACGAATCGACATAGCGCACCGTGCCGCCCGCCGTACCCTCCTCGCCCAGCACGTGCCAAGGTTCAAGAGCTTGCCGCAACTCCAGCTCGATGCCATTGACGGCGTAATCGCCAACCTTGGGAAAACGGAATTCCAGATGCGCGGCGAACCACTCCGCGCGCAACGGATAACCGGCGTTGTTGAGGTCGACAATGACGTCGGCGAAATCCTGCTCGATAAAGTGCGGCAGCAGGAAGCGATCGTGCAGTTCAGTGCCCCAGCGTGCCAGTTTCGGTGGTGCGTAAGGCTCGCGCCAGAAGCGTGCGACCAAGGCGCGCAGCAACAACTGCTGAGCCAGACTCATGCGCGCATGCGGCGGCATTTCAAAGGCGCGCAGTTCCAGCAAGCCGAGACGCCCGGTGGCGCCGTCTGGCGAATAAAGTTTATCGATGCAGAATTCGGCACGATGGGTATTGCCGGTGACATCGATCAGCAAATGGCGCAACAGTCGATCGACCAGCCACGGCGCGCACTCTGCGCCCGGTTCGGGCATTTGTGCGAAGGCAATTTCCAGTTCGTACAACGCGTCATTACGCGCCTCATCGACCCGTGGCGCCTGGGAGGTCGGGCCGATGAACAGCCCGGAAAACAGGTACGACAGCGATGGATGGTTGTGCCAGTAACTGATCAGGCTGCGCAGCAGATCCGGCCGACGCAGAAAGGGTGAATCCGCTGGTGTTGCGCCGCCAAGAACGAAATGGTTGCCGCCGCCGGTGCCGGTGTGGCGCCCATCGATCATGAATTTCTCGGTGGTCAGGCGGGTTTGCCGGGCCTGCTCGTAGAGAAATTCAGTGCGCTCGACCAACTCGTCCCAAGTCGCCGACGGCTGCACATTGACCTCGATCACGCCAGGGTCCGGAGTGATGCGGAAATTGTTCAGACGTGGATCGCTCGGCGGCTCGTAGCCCTCCAACAGCACCGGGCAGCGCAGCTCCGCAGCGGTGGCTTCGATGGCTGCGACCAGTTCCAGATAATCCTCGACCCGTTCCAGCGGCGGCATGAACAGATAGAGCCGTCCCTCGCGGGCCTCGGCACAGAATGCGGTACGGGTCAGCCAGTCGGCGGACTCATCGATTTTCGGCACGCGCTCATCCACCGCAGCAGATTCGCCGTGAACACCAAGCTGCGCGGGATCCGGCAGTCCAGCAAAGTCCTGATTCGGATCGTTGGGATGGATGAACGGATATTCCGCCGCTTTCACCCACGGCTGCGACGCCAGCGGCAGGCGATACCCCAGCGGCGAATCCCCCGGTACGAGACGACAGTGCTCATCGCGCAAATACCAGCGTCCGCTTTGCCATTGATCGCCCTTGGCAGTACGCGCCAGCGGCAGCACCTGGCCAATGACCTTGTCGAGTCCCTGAGTGAACACCTTGCGCAGGCGCGCGCGCTCCAGCGGATCGTCCAGACGCGAATCTTCGGCGCTGACGTTGCCGGGCAAGGTGCCTTCGCGCCAGAGGTAATAGAAATTGTCCTCGTAGGCCGGGAAGACAAAACGTGCGGGTAATTTCAGCCGCTCGGCGACGCTCGCCAGAAAGCGTCCGGCCAAATCGCCATCGGCACCATAGTCCTCCTGCTCGTCAGCGATCAGCGCAGCGTTTTGCCAGATTGGCACGCCATCGCGGCGCCAGTAACAATTGAGCGACCAGCGCGGCAATTGCTCTCCGGGATACCACTTGCCCTGGCCGAAATGCACCAGGCCCTCAGGCGCGTAGTGACTGCGCAGACGCTGGAACAATTCGGCCGATAGCCGGCGCTTGTCCGGCCCCAGCGCGGCGGTGTTCCACTCGGCGCCGTCGGGATCGTCGATGGACACAAAGGTCGGCTCGCCGCCCATGGTCAGGCGCACATCGCCTTCGAGCAGATCGACGTCGATCTGCTTGCCCAATGCCTGGATCGCCAGCCATTGCTCATCGGTGTAGGGCCTGGTGACGCGGGGCGCCTCCCAGATTCGCTCCACTGACATGTCGTGGCTGAACTGACACTCACACGGTTCGACCAGACCACTGATCGGCGCCGCCGAGGACGGATCGGGACTGCAGGCCAACGGAATATGTCCTTCGCCGGCGAACAGCCCGGAGGTGGCGTCAAGGCCGATCCAGCCCGCACCCGGCAGGTACACCTCGCACCAGGCGTGCAGGTCGGTGAAATCGACGTCGGTGCCGGACGGGCCGTCGAGGCTCTTCACATCGGCAGTCAGTTGAATCAGGTAGCCGGAGACAAACCGTGCGGCCAGCCCAAGATTGCGCAACAGCTGCACCAATAGCCACGCGGAGTCGCGGCAAGAGCCAGAGGCCTGTTCGAGGGTGTGCTCCGGGGTTTGTACACCCGGCTCCATGCGAATCAGATAACCGATGTCTTCGCTCAGGCGTTGATTGAGCGCGACCAGAAAATCCACTGCCGGCAACGGCGTGCGGTCGATACCGTCCAGATAGGCCTTGAACGCCGGCGTCAGCGGCAGGGTTTCGAGGTACGGCGCCAGTTCCTTGCGCTCGTCGGTGGCATACGTAAAAGGAATGTTCTCGGCGTAGGGTTCGAGGAAAAAGTCGAAGGGGTTGAACACCGCCATCTCGGCCAGCAGGTCGACTTCAATGCGCAACTCACTGGTTTTCTCGGGGAATACCAGACGCGCGAGGTAGTTGCCCTGAGGGTCCTGCTGCCAATTGATGAAGTGCTGCTCGGGCGAGACTTTCAGCGCATAGGACAGAATCCGCGTGCGGCTGTGAGCGGCCGGGCGCAGGCGTACGATCTGCGGGCCGAGTTCGACAGCGCGGTCGTAGCGGTAATGCGTGACGTGGTGCAATGCGACATGAATCGACACGGCGTGCCTCCTGCGAGCCTGGGCGTATGGGAAAGCGCGCAAGACTTATGCCATGCACAGGTCCGGGCGTTTTCGCGAAATGCTCAAGGCAGTACAGCACCAAAACCGGGCGATGCGGGGAAATGCTTTAGTGAGTTTGCTTCTATTTGTGGCAGGCATGGGATGCAAGCTGCCTGTGCTCGCGAAGAGGCCAGTGGCTTCGATACTCTTTTTCTTCTCGCTCCCACGCTCTGCGCGGGAGTGCAACCCGTGACGCTCTGCGTCACAGCATCGCTCGAACTGACACCGGGTGAAGGCTGGAACGCGGAGCGTCCCTAGAGGCATTCCCACGCAGAGCGTGGGAACGATCAGCAAAACGCCAACCCGAAGGTTGGCGTTCTGTTTAGCGTGGCACTACCGGCTTGCGCGTCGGCTTCGGCCCTTTGCCCTTCGCGGCGTCCTTGCGCTCCTTGGCCGCCTGCTGATTGCGGGCGAACGCGGCGGCCTTGGCTTGTTCACGCTTGTCCCAGGGATTGCCGCCATCACTGGCACGCGGCGGCAGGCCGGTGTGCTGGGTGAGGATCTTGGTGGTTTTCTCTTTCGCGACCTTGTGGCTGCCGGCCGGGGTCGAGTTCTTGCGACGGGCGCTCTGGTAGCTGTCAGTCGCCGGCTGATGCGCCGGGATCAACTGATCCTTGCCCGAACCGATCAGATCGGCCCGGCCCATGCGCACCAGCGCTTCACGCAGCATCGGCCAGCCTTTCGGGTCGTGATAACGCAAGAACGCCTTGTGCAGACGACGCTGCTCTTCGCTCTTGACGATGGTCACGCCGTCGCTTTTGTAAGTCACCTTGCGCAGCGGGTTCTTGCCCGAGTGGTACATCGCGGTAGCGGTGGCCATCGGCGAGGGATAGAACGCCTGCACCTGATCGGCACGGAAGCCGTTGCCCTTGAGCCACAGGGCCAGGTTCATCATGTCTTCGTCAGTGGTGCCCGGGTGGGCGGCGATGAAGTACGGAATCAGGTACTGCTCCTTGCCCGCTTCCTTGGTGTACTTCTCGAACATGCGCTTGAACTTGTCATAGCTGCCGATGCCCGGTTTCATCATCTGGTTGAGCGGACCTTCCTCGGTGTGTTCCGGGGCAATCTTCAGGTAACCGCCGACGTGGTGGGTCACCAGCTCCTTGACGTATTCCGGCGACTCGACCGCGAGGTCGTAACGCAGGCCGGAAGCAATGAGGATTTTCTTCACGCCTGGCAACGCACGGGCACTGCGATACAGCTGAATCAGCGACGAGTGGTCGGTGTTCAGGTTCGGACAGATTCCCGGGAACACGCAGGACGGCTTGCGGCACGCGGATTCGATTTCCGGGCTCTTGCAGGCGATGCGATACATGTTCGCGGTCGGGCCGCCGAGATCGGAAATCACCCCGGTGAAGCCCGGGACCTTGTCGCGGATCTCTTCGATTTCGCGAATGATCGACTCTTCGGAACGGTTCTGGATGATCCGGCCTTCGTGCTCGGTGATCGAGCAGAAAGTGCAGCCGCCGAAGCAGCCGCGCATGATATTCACCGAGAAACGGATCATGTCGTAGGCCGGAATCTTCTCCTTGCCGTACGCCGGGTGCGGTACACGGGCGTAAGGCATGCCGAACACGTAGTCCATTTCTTCAGTGGTCATCGGAATTGGCGGCGGGTTAAACCAGACATCGATCTCGCCATGCTTCTGCACCAGCGCGCGGGCGTTGCCCGGGTTGGTTTCCAGGTGCAGCACACGGTTGGCGTGGGCGTAAAGAACCGGGTCATTGCGCACCTTTTCCATCGACGGCAGGCGGATCACGGTCTTGTCGCGAGTCATGCGCGGGCTGGCCAGAATCTGCACGACCTTGGCTTCCTGCGGATCCTCGACCGGACCCTTTTCCTGCTCGATGGCGCAGGCCTGGGTGTCCTGGGTATTGACGTACGGGTTGATGATCTTGTCGACCCTGCCCGGACGGTCGATGCGCGTGGAGTCGACTTCGTACCAGCCCTGCGGCGTGTCACGACGGATGAACGCGGTGCCGCGCACATCGGTGATGTCTTCGATCTTGTGTCCCCACGACAGACGCTGGGCCACTTCGACAATGGCGCGCTCGGCGTTGCCGTACAGCAGGATGTCGGCGCTGGCATCGATCAGGATCGAGTTACGCACCCGGTCCTGCCAATAGTCATAGTGCGCGATGCGGCGCAGCGACGCTTCGATGCCGCCGAGCACGATCGGCACGTGCTTGTACGCCTCTTTGCAACGCTGGCTGTAGACCAGGCTCGCGCGATCCGGACGCTTGCCGGCCATGCCACCCGGCGTGTAGGCGTCGTCGGAGCGGATTTTCTTGTCCGCGGTGTAGCGGTTGATCATCGAGTCCATGTTGCCGGCCGCGACGCCGAAGAACAGGTTCGGCTCACCAAGCTTCATGAAGTCGTCTTTGGACTGCCAGTTGGGCTGGGCAATGATCCCGATGCGGAAGCCTTGCGACTCCAGCAGCCGGCCGATAATTGCCATGCCGAACGACGGATGATCGACGTAGGCATCTCCGGTAACAATGATGATGTCACACGAATCCCAGCCAAGCTGATCCATCTCCTCCCTGCTCATCGGCAGGAATGGCGCTGGCCCGAAACATTCGGCCCAATATTTTGGATAGTCAAATAACGGCTTGGCTGCTTGCATGTCGACGACCGGTGTTGAAGTGAAAAATCGCGGGCGCGGAATATAGCACAAATTTTGACCAATTCCGACGGTAATGGTCGGTTTCTCGATGAAGCCGCCCGCCACGTCAAACTGCCCGGAAGATGACACGTTTTACCGGAACGCACGACACACAGAACGGCAAGGAAGCCGACCACCCGTCGATATCCGTTTGTGCGGATATCACGGCGTGAACGTTAAAGGATGACAGGCAATGCCACTCAAACCGCCCGCTCGGGGCAAAACCACTGTCGAGGTGCACGTCCAGCCCAGACCCGGCACCGACAGCCCGACAATCCGGCCCGATTTTCCGTCGCCTCACGGCGGCGGGTCGGTGCATTGGATTCCCACACGGCCGTCGACAGGCGACCGGACAACCGCGGGAACAGACCTTGACGCCATCACGCCAGCGCCTGCGAGGGTGACGGTCAACGCCACAACCGAACCCGGGCCTGCACCTGCGATGGTTACACGTCCGTTGAAGGATTACTGGATACACCCCTCGATCGTGTTGCCGCCCCCGAATGCCGACGGTATTTCGGTTTACAAGGGACGCCACTACGTAAAGGTGTCAGAAAATGGCGCCGTACAGGTGGCTCTGGACCCTGTCTCCGGCCTCTACCAGGCGAAGCTGCCCAACGAGCTGAACCCTTCCGGGCCGAAGCTGCAATCCGATCCCGAAAGCAGACTCTGGCGACCGGTCGAACAATTGTCGCCCGCGACCTATCCGTTATCTGCGGCACGCTTGCAGCGATTTCGCAGCGACCTCGATGTCAGCGACCTGGAACCGGACAGTCATGGCCTGTATTCCACCAACGGAAAACTTTACGCGGTTATCGAGAACCACACCTATCAGATGCTGCACGATCTTGACGCGTCGTCGCCGCACACGACAGTGATGCGCATCGTCCGCCCGGAGGATCCGATCGCCACGCACGAGCACAATGTGTACGTCGCAACACGTGACGGCAGCTCGGAGCCGGTCGTTTTCGACTCTCGCCACGGTTGGCAGGGCATTGTTGTGCCAGGTGCCGCCGGAATGCGGCGCAGTGCAGCGCCCGAACAATTAATAGTTCAGCGCCTGGAAGTGGCGAGCAAGCTTGAACAATTCACCGAGACCATCAATAAAGATCACGATGAAAATCAGCGACTGATAGCTGCATGGATGGCCGCAAGGGATTCACAAGGCAATCGAGCCGACATCGTCAAAAACGAAAAACAGGCACTGCGTGAGCGCAAATCACACAATAAGCAAGAGCTGGCGAGGCTTGATGAGGCCTATAACTACTACACAGACAACAAGTCCGTCATAAAGGCTCTCATTACGGAAGCCGTTTACAACCAGAGCGTCATTGCGCTGCAAAAAAGGCAAATGCTCGCCTATCAACAACTGGTCGAATGCAGCCTGACGCGCCGGGCACTCGAGGGTCCTTTGCTCGACATCCACCCAGACAGGCTCCAGGGGACCATAGAGTTCCTGACCCGGATAATCAGCCGGATGAAGGCGCGACAAAGGATTGCCGATAATCTGATTAAAAAATGGCGGCTCTCGCCTGACGACTTGAGTGGCGACATCCTTTCACCCATGGATACTCATAACGTCGTCGCTTCGTGGGTTCTGGCCAAAAGCCTGACGCTGGACAACCCCCAATCGACCGGTACCGCCCCGCAGGCTTCTGAGCTGGCGGCGCAGTTTGGTCAGGCAACGTTTATATATGGCGCACTCGACAGGATTCCAGACGGCTCGCGCCCTGCCGTTCTGAGCGAGCTGTCGGGGCAATGCGCCGCCATCCGTGACTGGTACGAGCGACTGGACCTGGCACCTGGCCCGCTACAACTCGCCTCACGCGATGAAATTATCACGCAACTGGAGCTGTTCGAAGAAACGCTCGCGCATCGCCTGAAACGCTATCACGAGAAACAGACTGAGCGTCCAGCGCTGCCCTTCCACGAACAACCAATTGATTTCGACTTCATCCCGCCACAAGACAGAAGCGGCACCGCCCCCCGGCCCAGGCGTATTTTTCGAGCCAAAAAGCACGGCGTCTACAAGATCAATGTCGGCGAATCACGACACACTGCGCAGGGCGCAGAGATTATTGAGGTCCGTAATCCTCTTAACCCCGATCAGCCTATACAGACCTATGAACGAAGGGCCGGCGAATGGCAACCGGTGCGGACGCCCCCGCAAAAGGAGCTGTCCAGGCTTGTCCAGGAAGCCCGCCAGCATCTGGCGCAATCGGACGCGCATGTACAGGCGGCCCTGAACGAAGAGCACCGGAAAAACAATCCGGACAACATCGTCGAAATGCTCGAGAGCAAAGCTAATGTGCTGGATGACCTGGTCCTGGAGCTTCAGCTTTTTGAGCCGACCGACCTTAATGCCGGCGACCTGATACGAAGCTTGAAGGGGGACGGTGAGCGCCTGCGCCAGGAAGGCGAAAACATTCGCCTGCGGATCTATAAGGACAAAAACTTTTTGAGCGCCGAACGGCTGATTTATCTGATCGACAAGGGACAGGTTCGTGTAGTTGAAAACCACCACCGGTCACCACGAGGCAAGGGCCAGAGCAAAGAGTTTCTCGACATCTACTCAATCCACGATGTCACCGATGGAAAAGTGCTCTGGCACGCGCATTTTCACTACGCGACCGAGCAAGCCCCAAAGTCGGACTTCAACGTGCGCGGCGCCCACCTGAAAACCCTTGAGCAGAGTCAGAAAGGGCGTTTATCACAACGCAAAGAAGAAATGGAAGGCCGCAAACACACCGCCATCTGGCGCGAACAACTCGACGGACGCACCGCGCAAAGAATTTTCGAGCTGGCGGTGCGTTCCCGAGCCGGTGAAGCCTCCACCTCCTCGCAAACGACACACTAAACCACGCGGTCCAGTCGCCGATTGAACGGCGCTGATGCAATCATTGTTTCAAGGATGAACAACACATGGCAGTAAAACCCCTCACTCGAGTCAATGTCTCGGTCGATGTCCACGCGCTACCGAAGAACCCGGTCGACGGGCATCTGTCCGACACGCCGGTCCGCACCGGCCCTGGCCTGACCACGACGACACGCAATCCGCCACGCACGGACAGCCCGACCGGAACCGCTGACCTGGATGCCATCCTGCCCGCACCCGCAGTAACGGTCAGCGAGCAGCCCCTGACCGTTACGCCTACGACATCCCCGACGGCGCCGCTGGAGCAATACACACTCAGTGCAAACGCTGCATTGCCGAGCGCCGACGTCGAGGGCTTCAGGACTTTCAAGGGACGCCGCTACGTCGACCTGAACGACGGCCGTATCGTGCAAGTAGCACAAGACCCGGACACGGGGCTGTACCGGGCCAGACTGCCGAGCGAACTGACGCCTTCGGGACCGACGCTGATTCGCGACCGTGACAGCAGGCGCTGGAGATCAATGAATGACAACGATGCCATCGCACCATTGACCCGTACACGTCTGCAGGCCTTCGGCACGGATCTGGATTTCAGCACTGCCACTGCCGACAGCGACGGCGTGTTCCACCATGACGGCAAGCTTTACGTGGTTATCGACAAACGCGGTTATCAGGTCTTGCAGGATCTCGATGCGTCCACGCCGGCGCAAAAAGTCTGGCGTATCGCCCGGTCGCCAGATCCGGTCGCGGCCGACAGTAGCAACGTCTATCGCGCCAGTCGAATTGGCCAAACGCTGGCCATTACGCGCAATCCGGCCCACATCTGGGTCGCTGCCCACCCCGGACTCAACGGTGGCATGCGGCGTAATCCACAACCGCAAGTGAGCGTCGCCGAGCTGCAGATCATGTACACGGCCATGGCGGCGGCCCACGGTGACTTGAAGCACTCGGCGGCCCGGTACAACACGCTTTTCGCCGAGTCACGGCAACAGGCCGAGGGCAGTGACGCGAAGACCGCCGCGCTGGTCGCCGTCGAGATACAGCTGATCAAGCACGTCAAACTCCAGACCGTCTTCGTACAGTCGTTTATCGACAACAAGGACGGCCTGATCCGCGTTAAAACCAGAGCCCTCTATAACGAAGAATTGCACACCTTCCAGCTGGAGCGAGTCGAGTACCTCAACCGGTTGATGGCGGTGATGGATTTGAGGATCAGGCCCACGGTCACTGCACTGACCGCTGACAACTTCAAGAAAATCATCACACACATGAACAAGAAGCTGAAGCTGCTCGAAGATCGCCAAGGGGTCATCGATCAGTTGAGCAAAGCCGCCCCGCGCACCAGTTTTCAGTTCGACGAAGATTTCAACGTTGTTCCGGGCTTCGACCTGGTCAACCGTAACAAGCTGACCGCCTATCTTTGTCTACTCTCGGACAATCCCGAGAACCCGCCGGCAAAAGGCATGCAAACCTTGCTGGCGATTGACCTGTTCGCCAACGATCTGAACAACATTGCCGAACCGCAACAGCCAATGGCACTGATGCTGGCCGACAGTCAGATCAGGGCGGAAAAACAGCACTTTGCGTCACTGTTGTCCTCCGCCAGCCCTGAGAACGCGGGGTATCTCAAAGAAATCATCAGTCTTATCGAGCCGTTCGAGCAGCGCATCGACAGCAAACTGAGCGATATCTTCGCCACGTTCCGCCGTCGTGGCGAGCCACTCAGCCTCGATCAGGATATCGATTTCGACTTTGTTCCCAAGCAGACGCTCAGCACCGAAACGGCGACGCCCGCCCCTGCGCGCAAAGTCTTTCGCACGCGCCAGCACGGTCTTTACAAAGTGCTGGTGGGTGAAAAGGAAGTCGCTGCGGATGGCAACATCATCGTTAAAGTGGCGGATCCGTTCCGCCCCGATGGCCAGCCGCAACGCTACGAAAAACGTCAGGGCGAATGGCTGCCGGTGCGTCCGCAGACTGCCGAAACGCCCAAGCCCCTGCTTGTTGCGCAGGCGCACCGTTTGCTCAGCGACGTCGCCGGCCACCTTGTCGAGGCCAAGACTCGGGAATCGCGACATGACAATCCCACGGACATTCTCGAATACCTGGGCAAGGCCGCCGACCGGCTCAGTGAGCATGCCCATCAGTTAGCCCATCACCCGGAAGCCGCTACTGACACTGAGCTCACGGGGCTGACCGATCGTCTGCGCAGCGCAGGCGATTCGCTGAGCGCCGAAGGCCAACGCGTTCTGGTGCGCATGTATAAAAACCGGGACGTGCTGGACATCATGCGCCTGAACTATTTACTCGATCATGCAGCACTCAGCGTGACCCGCACCGTAGAGCGCAAACAAATCGGCAAAGGCCGCGACAAGTCGTTCCTGGACGTTTATTCCATCAGCGACCGCGCCGATGACGCGCCACTGTGGGAAGCGCATTTCCACTATGAAAAACACGACAGCCTGGCCCTCAACTTCACGGTCAAGGGCGGTCACCTCAAAACGCTTGAACAGGCCGGACGGGGCGCATCCTCCCAGCGCCGGGATGAGCAGGCCGGTCTGCCCCATGTGGCGATCTGGCGCGAAACGATTGACGGTCGCACGGCCCGCAAAATATTCGATCTGGCGACATGAAGTCGCCATGCATGTAACCAGCCGACTCAGTCCTGCAGTGCTGACGTCGAACATCAGGCAATGACGCCGAAGTCCCTTCAGTGCGCCACTCGCGCAACTGGCGGGACAATCTTTTCAAGGACATGAAAGTGAAAAACAAACCACCCGTCAGAGAGACCACCACTGTCGAAGTCAGCCCGGGGGTGACGACACGACCCACCCCCCATTCGCGAGAATTCGACTCCCACGCGCGGACAGACACGGGTTCACTTGCCATTTCACGCGAGAATCTGCCGACATCGACAAGGACCGCTAACGAGGCCGAGCTGGATGCCATCCTTCCCGCGCCGCGAGTGACCGTCAACGAATTCGATCCGCCCGCACAACCGCCTGACACGCCTGCACCACAACCCCTTGAACACTACCGGGTACCTGCCACCGCACGGCTTCCAGCTCCCGACGAACGAGGCCTGCGGACATTCAAGGGACGCCACTATGTCGACTTGCCCGACGGCTTGGTCGTACAGGTCGCGACGGACGCGCAAACGGGTCTGGTGCTCGCCACGCTGGCCAACGAACGGCTACCCTCCGGCCCGGAACTGGTGCGCGATGCCATCAGCGGACGCTGGGAAGTGCGCAGCGACCTGGAGCCGATCCTCTTCCCGCTGTCCGAAAGTCGGCTGGAAGCGTTCCGGACTGCACTGGATTTTACCGGCGTCGAACCTGGCGGCGACGGTACGCTTCACCACGATAACAAGCTCTATGTGGTCATCGGTGAGCACGCCTATCAGGTTCTGCACGATGCTGACTCGTCATCACCGTCAGTACCGGTGCTGCGGATCGTGCGCACTGAAGATCCGGTTGCCCATGACGAAGGCAACCGGTACGTGGCCTCCCGCCCGGGTCGCTCGCAAGCGATCGTTCGCGACCCTCGCGACGGCTGGGTCGGCGTCAACGTGGCAGGGGTTGGCGGCATGCGCCGTGGCGAACCGCAACGAACGCTGTCGCAACGACTGGCGGACCGGTTTGCCACGCTTGCCAACCGCCTGCACAGCCCGGAGTCGCGCGTGCGAAAGCTGTTTCCGACGTTTGACGAGCAGCAGAACGCTGCCTATGTGCGTTCGCTGGGGGACGATGTCGCAGGTGCACTGACGCGGCGTGAAGCCGATTACAAAACCCTGAAAAACGCTCTGCAGGACTGGACCGGGACCAACGCGCAATCGCCGGCCATCAAGGCGTGGGCGCAACGGGTTGCCCTGGAGATCAAACGCTGCTGGCGCCATGAGACCGGCGCGATCCTGAAGCTGACTGGCGCCAGCGCGACGCTGCCGGCACTGACAGCAGATTTCAGCCACGTGCGCACGCTGGAGCTGAACGGGATCCTTTGGTCAGGCACTGGCGAAACGTTTCTTAACGGTTTTTCCGGCCTGCAACGCCTGTCCATCACCGACTGTGGACTGGATAAGCTGCCCGCAGCCATGACCCGAATGCCCGATCTGCAGACGCTGAATCTGCATGCCAATCGCCTGGAGTTCGACGAACAATCCGCCGCCGCCCTGGGCACGATGGTGACTCTGGAGCACATCGACCTGTCCGCTAACCCGTTGGGCAGACACCCTGACTTCAGCGCCATGTCGCGACTCAAGACACTGAATCTGCGTAGCACGCAATTGGAGCAATGGCCCATCGGCCTGACGCAGCACAGCGGCCTCGAGCGGCTCGACCTGCGCGACAATCTTCTGCGCGAGGTGCCTGACGCACTCGTCGCGCCGGCTGCTGATCAGTTTGAACGGATCTACCGGATCAACGCCGTCACGCTGATCGAACGCAACGATTTTCCTGCCGGTTACTGGAAAACGCTGGAAGCATTCTGGCAACGCGTGGCAGCCGCCCCGTCGCATCCGGGCATCGACCCCCTGCCGGGCGCGTTCAGACTCGACAGTGACATTCCCGAAGTGGCGATGGTGCAACGGCTGTATCCGGATAAAACCCCGCAAGAGGCCAGAGCCTACTTAATCGCCTTGGGCGACGATGCAGATACGCTCCTGGCGCAACGGATCGAACAACTGGATTTGCTCGAATCTCAGTTGCAAGGTTATGTCGCGGCCCAAGAGACCGGCACGGCCAGCGGCAGCACGGGCGAAACATCGGCACGACGCGTCGCCCGGATCATCAAGGCATGCTGGCTCGACGATTCCGTGCAAACGTTGAGGATCACCGCAGGTAGCGGTCCGCTCCCAGCGTTGACGCTGGACTTCAGCCATGTAAAGCGACTCGACCTCTTGTCCATCACCTGGTCGGATGACGCCGACACTTTTCTCGGCAACTTTCCCAATCTGGAGCAGCTGTCCATCAACCAGTGCGGGCTGAAGACGTTACCCGCCGTGGTGGGTGGAATGCACTCTCTGCGCCGCCTGGACCTGAGCGCCAACCGCATTGAACTGGATGAGCCAGGCGCGGCCACACTCAGCGCGCTGAGCCGTCTGACGATCATTGATCTGTCCCATAACCCGTCACTCAGTCTGAGTCCGGACTTCAGCGCGATGGCTGGATTGATTTCGGTGAACATGAACAACACCGGCATCCGTCATTGGCCGACCGGGCTGGAGGACAAATCTGCCCTGACGGGCCTGGACCTGCGCAATAACCGCTTGCGGGAGGTGCCAGGCCATCTGCTTGAGCCGACGCTTGAAAAAATGCCAGGCATCGCCCGGATAAACGGCGCGACACTGCTGCTGGGCAACGATTTCCCGTCCGACTACTGGCGTCAATTCGACGCCTACTGGCGCCAACTGAGCGACGCCTATCCGGAGCTGATGGACCCTCTACGTCCTGATGCCTTTGACAGTGAAAACTCGCTGGCGCAGCGCTATAAAAAACTGTTCCCGGCTAAAAGCATCAAGGCCTGCCGGGAGTTCCTCTGGAATCTGGAAGCGGATAGCGTCAACGGGCGGCTGGAGACTCTGGAACAGGAGTTCGGCCAGTTGAAAAGTCAGCTTGATGACTGGGTATTTTCCGGCGGCGGCAATCGCCAGCGCTACGTTCGCGCCAATCAGTTACAGATCAACGCTCAGACCCGCAACGACCGCACAGCGGCACGGGATCGCATCATCGCCTGCTGGCGCCGGGAGACCGCGCAAAAGCACGCCGTCGATGGCACGCCGATTGGCCTGGAGCTGGACCTCAGCGGTCTGATACTGCCGACCCTGCCGGACCTGAGCATCGACTTCAGCCACGTCGGCTCACTCAATCTGGCCCGAATGAACCTGGCTGAATCCCCGGAAGGTTTTCTGACGCGCTTTCGGCATCTGCGCTGGCTGGACATGTCGAACAACCGGCTCAGGGAACTGCCGCCGGCCGTTGGGGAAATGCATGCAATGACGCGCCTGTTTCTCCACGGCAACCAGCTCCAGCTGACCGATGAGACGGCCGCGATCCTCGCCGGGCGGGTTACGCTCAGGGCGCTTTGGCTCAACAACAACCCGCAATTGGGCGTCTTGCCGGATTTCAGCCAGATAACGGACATGCGTTCGATCGATCTGTCGACCACGGGCATTTCCAGCTGGCCCAGGGGGCTGTTCGACCAGCCACTGCTGGACTCCATCAACCTGAGCCACAACCGGATCACCACCATTCCGGACTTCGTCACCGCGCCGCCTGCCGATCGCCTGGCGCAATCGGTGCGGGCCAACAACAGCACGCGGGTGACCAATAACCCGCTCGTCGACACCACTGCCGCCCAACTGGCAGGCTATGTTCAACGGCTCAGAGACGCAGGGCTGGCATTGAACCGTGGCCCCAACCTGGTCACGTCCTCACAGCTCGTGGCACGCCAACCCGATCGCAATCCTCTGGAGCTGCGTGAGCAATGGATTAGCGGACTCTCCGCCGACGAGGTCGCCGCACGGCGAGCGCAATGGCGGATGTTGCGCGAGCTGGAAGGGTCTGACGGTTTTTTCAACATTATCGAAAGCCGTTCCGGGCATGCTGACTTTCGACGTCAGGTCTGGGAAGTGATCGATGTCATGACCGACAACGATGCGCAATCACGGGCGCTGCGCAGAGAGCTGTTTGATCGAGCTTGCGAAGCGGGTTGTACCGACCTCGCGGCAGCGACCTTTACCGATTTGCAAATCCTCGCGGTAACCCACAAGGCACGTATGCAGGCCCGCCAGGATAAGAACGGAGCGCCACTGGTGACATTGTCCAGAGGGTTGTTCCGCCTGAAACAGGTGGATGACATCGCCGCCGCGCACGTCGCCTCCAGCCGGTTGATTATCAACGATCCGGCAACATCCGAGGCACAGCGCAACGTTCATCGTCGTCGCATACGCGATCAGCATGAAGTGACCATGGCGTATCGCTTCGGCCTGAAGGACCGGCTGCAATTACCGTTTCAGCCACAGGCACTGACTTTTATCCTGATGGCCGAGGTGACGCCGGGCATGCTTGAGGCCGCCTATAACAAGGTGATAGTTCTGAATGATTCACCTGAGGAATTTCAGGCGTTGGTGTCCATGGACTTCTGGCAGGATTTCGTCATTTACAAATACCAGACGCAATTCGAAGCCAGTCGGCAGCCCTTTCAGGACCGGCAAGCCGCACTGGACAGCCAGTTTGCCCAGGAGCAACTGACCGAGGCCCAGTACATTGCACAGACCAACGATGGTCAGGCACAACTGGCGATTGCCGAAGCGGCGCTGATTCAGGAACTGACCCGGCAAGAGCTGCAACCTCGTACCACCGTCGAGACATCGCCCGCCGATGAATCGGCGGCTCAGACGTCTGCCTGAGCCGGCGGTATCAGGCAACGAGACGGCTGGCCGAATGTCTTCGGCCAGCCGTCACTCGTCGTCGTCGAAGTTGTAGCTGCCCGGGGCGAGGTTTTCGAAGCGCGTGTATTTGCCGATGAAGGCCAGGCGAATAAAACCGATCGGGCCGTTCCGCTGTTTGCCGATGATGATTTCGGCGATGCCCTTGTGTTCGGTTTCCGGGTGATACACCTCGTCGCGGTAGACGAACATGATCACGTCGGCGTCCTGCTCGATCGCTCCGGATTCACGCAAGTCGGAGTTCACCGGGCGCTTGTTCGGGCGCTGTTCGAGGGAACGGTTGAGCTGCGACAGGGCAACCACCGGGCAGTTGAATTCCTTGGCTAGGGCTTTGAGGGATCGCGAGATCTCGGAAATTTCGTTGGTCCGGTTGTCACCGCTCGAACCGGGGATCTGCATCAGTTGCAGGTAGTCGATCATGATCAGGCCGACATCGCCGTGCTCACGCACCAGGCGTCGGGTCCGCGCACGCATTTCCGAGGGACTGATGCCGGCGGTGTCGTCGATGAACAATTTGCGATCATTGAGCAGATTGACTGCGGAAGTCAGGCGTGGCCAATCGTCATCTTCCAGTTGACCGGAACGCACCTTGGTCTGGTCGATACGGCCGAGCGAAGACAGCATACGCATGATCAGCGATTCGCCTGGCATCTCGAGGGAGTACACGAGGACGGCTTTTTCGCTGCGCAACACGGCGTTTTCCACGAGGTTCATCGCGAAGGTGGTTTTGCCCATCGATGGACGGCCAGCGACGATAATCAAGTCAGAAGGTTGCAGGCCGCTGGTTTTCTCGTCGAGGTCGGTGTAACCGGTGGACAGGCCGGTAATGGCGTTGTCGGTGTTGAACAGGGTGTCGATGCGATCGATGGCCTTGGTCAACAGCTCGTTGACGCCGACCGGACCGCCAGTCTTCGGTCGCGCTTCGGCGATCTGGAAGATCTGCCGTTCGGCTTCGTCGAGGATCTCTTCGGCGGTGCGGCCTTCAGGGTTGAACGCGCTGTCGGCGATCTCGGTGCTGATACCGATCAACTGACGCAAGGTCGCCCGCTGGCGGACGATCTGCGCATAGGCCTTGATGTTGGCGACGGACGGCGTGTTTTTCGCCAGTTCGCCCAGGTAACCGAGACCGCCGACTTGCGAGGTCTGGCCTTCCTTGTCCAGTTGCTCGGCGAGGGTCACAACGTCGATCGGCGAGTTCTGATCGGCCAGTTTGGCGATCGCACGGAAGATCAGACGGTGGTCATGCCGGTAGAAGTCGCCGTCGGAGACTTGATCGAGCACACGTTCCCAGGCGTTGTTGTCCAGCATCAGACCACCGAGTACGGCCTGTTCGGCCTCGATGGAATGCGGCGGCACCTTCAGGGCAGCGGTTTGCAGATCGTATTGCTCGGGAGCGGAGATATCGTTCATGGCCACTTGAGAATTAGGTAAAAAGCAGGAGTTTCAGAAAGACAAAGGGCACGACCTGTAAACAGGATCGTGCCCGATGTTAACCGTCTGACGGGCAAGCCGCCAGCCGATCCGTGTTGCTTAAGCTGCTACCACGACAACGCGTACGGTGGCTTCAACTTCGGCGTGCAGGTGCACGGCCACGTCGAATTCACCCACGTTGCGGATGGTGCCGTTCGGCAGACGAACTTCGCTCTTCGCAACTTCAACGCCGGAGGCGGTCAGTGCGTCAGCGATGTCGTGAGTACCGATCGAACCGAACAGCTTGCCTTCGTCGCCAGCGGTGGCAGTGATAGTCACTTCCAGCTCGGCCAGTTGGGCAGCGCGGCTTTCAGCCGATGCTTTACGGTCTGCGGCAGCTTTTTCCAGCTCGGCGCGACGCTCTTCGAACGCAGCCAGGTTGGCAGCGGTCGCAGCGGTAGCCTTGCCGAAAGGCAGCAGGTAGTTACGGCCGTAACCGGCCTTAACGTTTACTTTGTCGCCCAGGTTGCCCAGGTTGGCGATTTTTTCCAGAAGGATCAGTTGCATGTGAAAATCCTCTAACTTTTAACCTTCACCGTTCGCGCTGTCGGTGTCTTTCGACACGTGACGACCGCGAAAATCAATCAGGCTGTCGACAATGGCCAGAACCACGAGCAACGGATAGATCAGCTGCATGAACAACAGCAGCGTGACGTACAACCCCACCAGCCAGAAACCGGCCAGTCGCTTCTGCCCGACCAGCCCGTGAATCAGGGCGAGTCCGGCGAACACCAGCGGTACACTGCACAACGGCGTCAACATGGCCATCTGTGCACCGAGATTCGGGCCCAGAAGCATCAACGCCAGCAGCAACATCGCCGGCCCCAGCGGGATCCGGATGGCGCGAAACTCACGACCAAAACCACCCGGGTTGTACAACAACGCCTGCCAATGCCGCCCGACAATCAGGCTCAGCACGCTGACGATCTGCAACAAAGCCGCAATCAGTCCGGTCAGGACCGGTGCAATCAGGGACGCGAAACGCGCTTGCTCATCGACCGACAATTGCTTGTAGGTCTCACCGAGAAGCGCTGGCATGACCTTTATAAGGGCCTGCGCGAGCATCTCGATCTGGGCCGCAAACGCGACGCCGAGCACCACTGAAAACACCACCCCGATCGCCACGCTGACCAGCAGCGTACGGACCCAGGATTCGCTTGCGCGCAAAACCAACGCAAGCCCCGAAGAACCCAGCAGCACCAGAAGTGCCCGTGGGTCATCGGCATACAGCCACCAGATCAATGCCGGCAGCAGTCCCAGGGACAGAACGCCGAGGGCGTCCGTCAATCCGCGCCGCAGCAGCACAAGGCTCCCGGCGGCGGCACCCAACCAATACAACAACGGCAATGTTGCACACCCGGCCACTACGAGAGTGGCCTGCAGGCGGCCGCGCATGATGAACTCAGCTAAGGCACGCATGCATTCAATCCTTTGCTACTTGTCGACTGCCCGGTCTCAGCGGCCGTGGCTGTCGGTGTAGGCCAGCAGGGCCAGGAAGCGGGCGCGCTTGATAGCGGTGGCCAGCTGACGCTGATAACGAGCTTTGGTACCGGTGATGCGGCTTGGAACGATTTTGCCGGTCTCGGATACGTAAGCTTTCAGAGTGTTGAGATCTTTGTAATCGATCTCTTTCACGTCTTCAGCGGTGAAGCGGCAGAATTTACGACGACGGAAGAAACGTGCCATTTGATAGGCTCCTTAATAAGGTCCGTGGATTACTCGTCAGCGTTATCGCTGTTGTCGCTGTCATCACTGTCGGTGCCTTCGGCGCCTTCGTGCTCAGGACGGTCGCGACGCTCACGGCGCTCACTGCGGTTTTCTTCAGCCTTGAGCATCTCGGACTGGCCGGTAACGGCTTCGTCGCGACGGATGACCAGGTTACGGATCACTGCATCGTTGTAGCGGAAGTTGTCTTCCAGCTCGGCCAGGGCCTTGCCAGTGCACTCAACGTTCAGCATCACGTAGTGAGCCTTGTGAACATTGTTGATTGCGTAGGCCAGTTGACGACGGCCCCAATCTTCCAGACGGTGGATTTTGCCGCCGTCTTCTTCGATCAGCTTGGTGTAACGCTCAACCATGCCGCCGACTTGCTCGCTCTGATCCGGGTGGACCAGAAAGATGATTTCGTAATGACGCATGAATGCTCCTTACGGGTTGTAGCCTGCCGCTCAAAAACGGTCAGACAAGGAGTGAATGACACTTATGGACTTGCTGGCGCGGGGCACATGCGTGCCTGCCGTCACAGCAAGGGGCGCAATTGTAGAGAAGGGACTGCGGGGGCGCAAGGCAATTGGTGATTATTTGAACAACCACCGATCTTCCAGACACCGTAAACGAATGTGGGAGCGAGCCTGCTCGCGAATGCGGTCTGTCAGGCAACAAATACGTCGACTGACACTCCCTCTTCGCGAGCAGGCTCGCTCCCACAGTTCTTGCGTGAC
Source organism: Pseudomonas sp. SWRI99 (assembly GCF_014270125.1). Classification (NCBI taxonomy): domain Bacteria; kingdom Pseudomonadati; phylum Pseudomonadota; class Gammaproteobacteria; order Pseudomonadales; family Pseudomonadaceae; genus Pseudomonas; species Pseudomonas sp. SWRI99. The sequence continues at coordinate 41,570 of NZ_JABWQR010000027.1, forward strand.
GCTTATTTCTTCGCGGCAGCCTTGGCCTTCGCACCACGCTGGCGCTGGGCCTCGAACAGGCACACGCCAGTGGCGACCGAGACGTTGAGACTGCTGACGCTACCGGCCATCGGCAGGTTGACGAGGTAGTCGCAATGTTCGCGAGTCAGGCGCCGCATACCTTTGCCTTCAGCGCCCATGATCAGGATGGTCGGGCCGGTCAGGTCCTGGTCATAAATGCTGACTTCAGCTTCACCGGCCGTGCCCACTATCCACAGGCCACGTTGCTGGAGCTTTTCCAGGGTACGTGCCAGATTGGTCACCGCAACCAGCGGAATCATTTCCGCCGCGCCGCAGGCCACCTTACGAACCACCGGCGTCAAAGTAGCCGACTTGTCTTTCGGCACGATCACCGCCAGCGCGCCGGCCGCATCGGCCGAACGCAGGCAGGCACCGAGGTTGTGCGGATCGGTTACGCCATCGAGTACCAGCAACAGCGGCGCGCCCTCGGTGCGATCGAGCAGCTCGTCGAGCATCGCCTCGCCCCAGACCTGACTCGGGCTGACTTCCGCCACCACGCCCTGATGAACGCCTTCAACCCAGGCGTCCATTTCACGGCGTTCGGCCTGGCCGACCTGAACCCGGTTTTGGTTGGCCAGTTCCACCAGCGTCTGCACGCGCGGATCGTTGCGGCTTTCCGCCAGCCAGATCTGCTTGACGCGTTTAGGGTGGTGACGCAGCAACGCCTCTACCGCGTGAACGCCGTAGATTTTTTCCAACTGACTCATGACTTCGCCTTCGGTTTACGCGCCCCGCCACTTTTGGCTGGAGCAGAACCCGCTTTCGGCGGGCCTTTACGATGTTTGCTCGGTTTGGCTGGCTTGCCGCCGGTCGCCTCAGGCGCCGACCGCCCGGTCTTTCCCCCGGACGCCGCTTTACCACCGTTTTTCGCATCGGCCAGCAAGGCCTTTTTCAATTCGCGGCTTTTACGCAGTTCCGCGTTTTTCGCCACGGCATCGCTTGGGCGATAGGCTTCGGCAACCTTTTCCTTGGCCGGACGACGGCTGGCGGTTTTCGCTGGAGCCTTTTCCTCCGCAGACTTGGCAGCAGGCGCGGCGGTTTCGGCGCCACGTTTTTTGCGACCGATCGGCGCGCTAATGGTTTTTTCCGCCATCTCGAAGTCGATCTTGCGCTCGTCGAGGTCGACGCGCATGACCCGCACTTCAACGGTGTCGCCAAGACGGAAGCTGCGACCGGTGCGCTCGCCCGCCAGGCGGTGATGCACAGGATCGAAGTGGTAGTAATCGCCCGGCAGCGCGGTGACGTGCACCAGCCCTTCGACATAGATGTCGGTCAGTTCGACGAACAGACCAAAACCGGTCACGGCGGTGATCACGCCCGGGAACGACTCGCCGACGCGATCCTTCATGAACTCGCACTTGAGCCAGTTCACCACGTCGCGGGTCGCTTCGTCGGCACGGCGCTCGCTCATCGAGCACTGCTCGCCGAGCTGCTCCAGCGCCGGCTCGTCGTACGGATAGATGCGCGCCTTCGGAATGGTCATCGCACCGGCACGGCGAACGTGCGGGGTGTCTTGTTTCGAATGGATCACGCTGCGGATCGCGCGGTGCGTGAGCAGATCCGGATAACGACGGATCGGCGAGGTGAAGTGGGTATAGGCTTCGTAATTCAGGCCAAAGTGACCATCATTTTCAGCGCTGTACACCGCCTGGCTCAACGAACGCAGCATAACCGTCTGGATCAGGTGGAAATCCGGACGATCCTTGATGCTCGCGAGCAGGGCCTGATAATCCTTCGGCGACGGACCGTCCTTGCCTTTGTGCAAAGACAGGCCGAGCTCACCGAGGAAGGCGCGCAGCTTTTCCAGACGCTCTGGCGGCGGACCGGCGTGAACGCGGTACAACGCAGGAATCTCGTGTTTCTTGAGGAATTCGGCGGTGGCCACGTTCGCGGCCAGCATGCACTCCTCGATCAACTTGTGCGCATCGTTGCGGACGGTCGGACGGATTTCGGCAATCTTGCGCTCGGAACCGAAGATGATCCGGGTTTCCTGCGTCTCGAAATCGATCGCGCCACGTACGTGACGAGCGGCCAGCAGCACTTTGTACAGCGCGTAGAGCTGCTTGAGGTGCGGCACGACGTCGGTGTACTCGCCGCGCAATTTGCGCGCCTCGGTAGCCTTCGGCGTTTCCAGCATCGCACTGACCTTGTTGTAGGTCAGACGGGCGTGGGAATGGATCACCGCTTCGTAGAAGCAGTAGTCGGTCATTTCGCCAGACTTGGAGATGGTCATCTCACAAACCATGGCCAGACGATCGACTTGCGGGTTCAGCGAGCACAGGCCGTTGGACAGCTGCTCGGGCAGCATCGGGATCACGCGCTCGGGGAAATACACCGAGTTGCCGCGCACCTGGGCTTCGTTGTCCAGCGCCGAGCCGATCTTCACGTAGCTGGAAACGTCGGCAATCGCCACGTACAACTTCCAGCCGCCGGAGAACAGACGCAGCTTGCCCGGCTTGGCTTCGCAGTAGACCGCGTCGTCGAAATCGCGGGCATCTTCGCCGTCGATGGTGACGAACGGCAGATGGCGCAGGTCGATGCGCTTCTCTTTGTCTTTTTCTTCAACTTCAGGCTTGAGCTTCGCCGCTTCTTTCAGAACCGCTTCAGGCCAGACGTGCGGAATGTCGTAGGTACGCAGCGCGACATCGATTTCCATGCCCGGCGCCATGTAGTTGCCGACCACTTCGACCACATCACCTTGCGGCTGAAAGCGCGGCGTCGGCCAGTGGGTGATTTTCACCTCGACGAACTGACCGATCTGCGCGTTGGCGTTACGGCCCGGGGTGACCAGCACTTCCTGCTGGATCTTCGGATTATCCGCAACGACGAAGCCGATGCCGCCCTCTTCGAAGTAGCGACCCACGATGGTTTCGTGCGCGCGGGATACCACTTCGACGATCACGCCTTCGCGACGACCGCGACGGTCGAGACCGGAAACACGGGCCAGCGCACGGTCGCCGTCGAACACCAGACGCATTTGCGCCGGGCTCATGAACAGATCGTCGCTGCCATCGTCCGGCACCAGGAAGCCAAAGCCGTCACGGTGACCGCTGATGCGACCGAGGATCAGATCGAGCTTGTCTACCGGCGCGTAGGTGCCGCGTCGGGTATAGATGAGTTGCGCATCGCGCTCCATGGCGCGCAAACGGCGGCGCAGGGCTTCGATCTGGTCTTCTGTGGTCAGACCAAACTCTTCGACCAGTTGCTCGCGGGCAGCAGGCGAACCCCGATCGGCGAGGTGCGCCAGGATCAGTTCGCGGCTGGGAATAGGGTTTTCGTATTTTTCCGCTTCACGAGCGGCCTCGGGATCGAGGGACTGCCAATCGGCCATTAGAGAGTTTTCACCTTGTCTATATGCGGGTTAGTTTGGCATAGGCGCCGTGAAACGGGAAATTTCCGACTCTACAAGAGCCGTACAAGGCCCTGTATCGACGCTCTGATACCGATTTGAACGCCGCTGGTAAAAAAATTCAGTTTTTTCTGCGGCAGGGGTTTACAGTTAAAAAGCTGCTCCGTATAGTGCGCGCCATCGACGACGCACAAGCGCTTTCGATGATGCCCAGGTGGTGAAATTGGTAGACACGCCAGCTTCAGGTGCTGGTGACCTTACGGTCGTGGAAGTTCGAGTCTTCTCCTGGGCACCAATTTCGAGTTTGAGACTAGATCAGTTTCAAGACTCACACAAAACCCGCGAAAGCGGGTTTTTTGCATTTCAGGGAACGCATTTGTTAAAACCGGTTTATTAAAATTAAATCAGGGGTTTACAGATCAAAAAGCGCTCCGTATAGTGCGCCACATCAACAGCGGCAACGCTTGCGATGAATGCCCAGATGGTGAAATTGGTAGACACGCCAGCTTCAGGTGCTGGTGACCTTACGGTCGTGGAAGTTCGAGTCTTCTTCTGGGCACCAATTCAAATTCAAGGTTCAGGCCTTGGATTTCACGAAAACCCGCGAAAGCGGGTTTTTGCGTTTATGGCTTCCTGAAATTTCCAGATCACCTGTGGCGAGGGAGCTTGCTCCCGCCCGGCTGCGCAGCAGTCGCAAATCTGCACGCACCGTGCAACCAGACAAACACGAGCGCTGCTGCGCACCCCAGCGGGAGCAAGCTCCCTCGCCACAATGTTTTTCAGCCACCGTTGAATTCGTGCGACCGCTACAAGGCGCACTTGAGAAACAATATCGTTTATCATTGTTGCAAGTTTTTGCAATGCGACAGTGAGGAACCCTGCGAATGATGTTTCGAAATACCCTGCGCCGAGGCCTGACCTTCACCCTCCTCGGCCTGGCGCTCGCCACTCCCCTCACCCAGGCAGCCGATGCGGTGTCCCTGACTCTTTACAACGGCCAGCACAAGGAAGTCGGCGATGCGATCGCCAAGGCGTTCGAAGCCAAGACCGGTATTCACGTCAATGTGCGCAAAGGCAGCAGCAACCAGCTCGCCAGTCAGGTCATCGAAGAAGGCGACCGCTCGCCTGCCGACGTGATCTACACGGAAGAGTCACCGCCCCTGAACAACCTGGGCGAACAAGGTCTGCTGGCCAAGACCGATGACGCGACACTGGCCGTTCTGCCAAAAGAGTACGTCGCCAGCAACGGCACCTGGATCGGGGTGACTGCGCGGGTGCGCGTGGTTGCCTTCAACCCGAAACTGATCGATGAAAAAGACCTGCCGAAATCGGTCATGGAGTTTTCCGATCCGAAGTGGCAAGGCAAGGTCGGCTTTGTCCCGACCAGTGGCGCCTTCCAGGAGCAGGCCGTCGCGATCATCAAGCTGCACGGTCGCGACGCCGCCGAAGAATGGCTGACCGGTCTGCGCGCGTTCGGCAAGACCTACAGCAATAACATGGTCGCGCTCAAAGCCGTGGAAAACGGCGAAGTCGCCACGGTCCTGGTGAACAACTACTACTGGTTCGCCCTGCAGCGCGAAAAAGGCCAGCTCGACTCCAAACTGCACTACTTCACAGGTGGCGATGTCGGCGGCTTGATCACCGTGTCCAGCGCTGCGGTATTGAAGTCCAGCAAACATCCAAAAGAAGCCCAGCAATTTCTGGCCTACATGGCCAGCGAAGAAGGCCAGCGCGTGATCACCCAGACCACCGCCGAATATCCGCTGCACAAAGGCATGGAATCGGACCGCGGACTCAAGCCGTTCAGTGAACTGCAAGCGCCGAATGTCACCCCCGCCGATCTGGGCAATGCTGAAGAAGCGCTGGAGCTGGAACGTGAAGTTGGCTTGAACTGATGGCCGCATCGTTATCCGCCCCCGCCGCGCGCGGGGGTTATGTACCAAGACGCAAACGACCGTCGATCTGGTTGGTGCTGCCGGTCTTGCTGCTGGTGGTGATGAGCCTGTTGCCGCTGGCGTATGTCGGGCTTAAAGCCTGGCAGGCAGGCTGGGCCGAAGCGCTGCATTTGTTATGGCGCCCGTACGTGTTCGGGCTACTGCGCAATACTCTCGCATTGATGGTTGGCGTGACCATCACTTGTGCCGTGGTCGGCTTGTCGCTGGCGTGGTTGCTGGAGCGCAGCAATCTGCCGGGGCGGCGCCTGTGGGGCGTGATTCTGTGCCTGCCGTTTGCCGTACCGGCGTTCGTCAGCAGTTTCACCTGGGTTTCTCTGAGCGCCCAGTTCGAAGGTTTGGGCGGGGCAATCCTGGTGATGAGCCTGTCGAAGTATCCGCTGATCTTTTTGCCGGTGGCGGCGACCCTGCGCAATCTTGATCCCTCCCTTGAAGAGTCGGCTCGCACCCTTGGGCAGAATCGCTGGGGCGTATTTTTCCGTGTCACCTTGCCGCTGCTGTGGCCATCGCTGCTGGCCGGCTCGCTGCTGATCGCCTTGCACATGCTGGTGGAGTTCGGCGCGCTGTCGATCATCGGCCTGCAAACTTTCACCACGGCGATCTACCAGCAATTCGAGCTGGAATTCAGCAACGCCAACGCAGCGATGCTGTCGGCCGTGTTGCTGGCGCTGTGTCTGCTGCTGTTATGGCTGGAGCTGCGGGTACGCGGCAAGGGCCGGCATGTGCGCACCGGGCAGGGCGCGGCGCGTCAGGCCGGACAGGTTCGTCTCGGCCCGTGGGCAGCGGTCGGTCAGCTGTATTGCCTTTCGCTGGCGATCGTCGGCAGCGGGATTCCGCTGGGGATGCTGGCGTACTGGTTGGCGGTCGGCTCATCTGCTGCCTTTCCGGTGGCGGCGATTGGCGAGGCGTTATTGTCGTCGTTAGCATTGTCGTTGGGCGGCGCAGCGTTATGTCTGCTGCTGGCAGTGCCAGTCGGGCTGTTGGTGGTACGCCACAAAGGCCGACTGGCGATCTGGGCCGAGCGCCTGCCGTACCTGCTGCATGCGTTGCCGGGCCTGGTGATTGCATTGACGCTGGTGTATTTCGCCCTGCACTACGTGCCGGTGCTGTACCAGACATCGGGGTTGCTGCTGATCGCCTATGCGCTGCTGTTTCTGCCACTGGCTCAGGCGCCGATTCGTACCGCCCTGAACAAGGCAGCGCCGCAGTTGGAGGAGGCGGCGCGCACGCTGGGGGCTTCGTCGTTCACGGCTTTTTGTCGAGTGACGTTGCCGATTATCTTCCCGGCATTGGGCGCGGCGTTTGCGCTGGTATTTCTTGATGCAATGAAGGAGCTGACGGCGACGCTACTGCTGAGCCCGACCGGGCTTAATACGCTGGCGACCGAGGTCTGGGCGCATACCGCGAACGTTGAGTTTGCGGCGGCGGCGCCCTATGCGGCGTTATTGATTGTGGTGTCGGGGTTGCCGGTTTATCTGCTGACGACGCGGATGTATCTGAGTCGCTGAAATAGCTATCGCGAGCAGGCTCGCTCCCACATTAAATCGAGTTTCCCTGTGGGAGCGAGCCTGCTCACGAAGAGGCCCGCGCGGTTAGCATCAAGCCCTGAACTGCCCCAGGCTCGCCTTCAACTGCGCGGCCAGGCCATCCAGCACTTTGCCACTGGCCGTGGTCTCCACTACCGCCTGCGCCGCTTTCTCGGCCTGCGCATGAATGGTCTCGACGCGCCCACGAACAGCCTGCGCCCCCTGCGCCTGATGCGCTGCCGCTTGCGTCGCCAGACCGATCGCCGCATGCACTTGTTCGACCGAGGCCTGCACCGACTGTTGCAGCCGTGCGCTGTCTCGCAGCACCAGCAGGCCTTCGCTGGCCTGACGCCCGGCCTGACCGATTGCTTCGACCGCTTCACGTGCACCTTGCTGCAGCGCGACGATGTGCGCCTGAATATCGCCAGTGGAGCTTTGCGTCTTGCTCGCCAACGCACGCACCTCGTCGGCGACCACCGCGAAACCGCGACCGGTCTCCCCCGCCCGCGCGGCCTCGATGGCCGCATTCAGCGCCAGCAAGTTGGTCTGCTCAGCGATGCCGTGAATCACCGTCAGCACCACTTCGATCTGCTCGCTCTGCTGCGCCAGGCGTTCGATGACCTTCGCCCCGGTATCGACCTGCCCGGCCAGCGCTTCAATCAGGCTACCAACCTTGGCCGAAGTCCGCGTGTTTTCATCGGTGGCCTGACGAATATCGACAACCTGCTTTAACGCCGCCTGCATCGCCTGGCTCTCCGACTGCGCCTCGTCAGCCATTTGCGACAGCGCACGCAAGCTTTCCGCGACCTCGTCACGCTGCATCCCGGCAGCCGCATCGGCGCCAGCGTTGCGCAGGGTCATCGCGCCAATTTCAACGCCAGTGCGCTGAGCGACATCACCTGCCTCGCGCACGATCGGCTGCAACTTATCCACAAAGCGATTGACCGCCGACGCCATGTCGCCGATTTCATCCTTGCTGTTGATCTGCACGCGCTTGGTCAGATCGCCCTCGCCCGCCGCCAGGTCATCCATCGCCGCGTTGAGCATCTTCAGGCGATTGACCACGCGGTGACCAAGCACCACTGCCAGCAACAACAGCACGCCGCAACCGACCAGCGCCAACCCCATGCCTATTCGCCAGCGCAGGGTCGCAGCCGCTTCCTGGACAGTATTGGCCGTGTTGGTTTTCATCTCGGTAGCCGTGGCCTGCGCCGATTGCAGGCGCGCCTGCATGGCCTTGGCGCTGTCCGCCGCAGCCCCTTTGAGACTGTCGCCGACCAACTGATCGCTGCTGGCAATCAGCGCTAAGAAACGCGAGTCGAGTGCAGCCAGATCAGTTTCCACCGAGGCCGTGGACACGCCCATCAGCACCTTGCCGATTTCCACGCCATTAGGGTTGATCGAGGCTTCGAGGTAATACACCGATGGATCGTTCTTCGCTGCATCCAACACTTTATCCAGCGCGCGCTCGCCCTGGCCTTTTTCCAGCAAGGCCTTGTTGATCGGGTTTTCGCGATTGAGATAGCGGGTCAGGTGTTGACCAGTGGCATCGTCGTATACCACGAACAGCACGTTGGGATTGCGCTGGGCACGACGGGCGAACTCCGACAATGTCGGCACATCGCTGTCCCACATGGCGCGAGGCGCGACGGACGCCAGCAACTGCGCCATGTCATTGGCCGAATCCTTGAGATCCTTTTCCAGAGTTGCCCGCAGTTGCGCCTGCTCTTCCTTGAGGCGCGATGACAGGCCGGCGGTCAGCCGCTGACGCGTGCTGGCTGATAGCGCATCGAGGCTCGACGTCACTTCACGCCCCGCCTGCTCCAGCTCCCCGGAGAGTTTCTGGCTGTCGGCGCCAAGGCGCACAGCCAAATCAGCTTCGAGCGCCGTGACCGTGCTCCGCGTCAGGGCAACCGCCACCAACACCTGCACCAAAAGGGCGATACCCAAGGTAACGAACACCGGCCGCAACAAACGGCTTTGTAACAGTGAGAGAACGGCTGACACTTTAAATCCCTCTACTTCTGACGCCATTAATTTGATGGCACTCTTGTAGACAGATTCACAGCAAAGGTCATGCCGTCCAACAGGCATAAACGACAAAGGCCCCGATTAAGGGGCCTTTGTTTTTTACATCAACGACTTATCAAGCAAACGGATGACGCAGAACGATGGTTTCGTTGCGGTCCGGGCCCGTCGAAATAATGTCGATCGGCGCACCGATCAACTCTTCAACGCGTTTGATGTAGGCACGAGCGTTAGCCGGCAGCTCTTCCAGGGTCTTGGCACCCACGGTCGATTCGGTCCAGCCCGGCACTTCTTCGTACACAGGTTGCAGGCCTACGTAGCTGTCAGCGTCGGTCGGAGCAACGGCATTGCCCTGCGCATCTTTGTAGCCGATGCAGATGTTGATGGTTTCCAGACCGTCGAGTACGTCCAGCTTGGTCAGGCAGATGCCCGAGATGCTGTTCACATCGATAGCGCGACGCAGGATAACGGCGTCGAACCAGCCGCAACGACGAGCACGACCGGTGGTCGCGCCGAACTCGTGACCTTGCTTGGCCAGGTGCGCACCCACATCATCGAACAGCTCAGTCGGGAACGGACCCGAACCGACGCGAGTGGTGTAAGCCTTGGTGATGCCCAGAATGTAGTCGAGGAACATCGGGCCAACGCCCGAACCGGTCGCCACGCCGCCGGCGGTGGTGTTGGAGCTGGTCACGTACGGGTAGGTACCGTGGTCGATGTCGAGCAACGAACCCTGAGCACCTTCGAACATGATGTCTTTGCCGGCACGACGCAGCTCATGCAGCTCAGCGGTTACGTCGAGCATCAGCGGCTTGAGCAGCTCAGCGTATTCCTTGCACTCGGCCAGAGTTTTTTCAAACTCGATGGCCGGCTCCTTGTAGTAACCGACCAGCATGAAGTTGTGGTAATCCACCAGCTCACGCAGCTTGTCTTCGAAGCGCGGCATGTTGAGCAGATCGCCAACACGCAGGCCGCGACGGGCCACCTTGTCTTCATAGGCCGGGCCGATGCCGCGACCGGTGGTACCGATCTTCAGCTCGCCACGAGCCTTTTCACGGGCCTGGTCCAGCGCCACGTGGAAGGACAGGATCAACGGGCAGGACGGGCTGATACGCAGGCGCTCGCGCACCGGTACGCCTTTCTCTTCCAGCTTGGTGATCTCGCGCAGCAGGGCGTCAGGTGCAACCACCACGCCGTTGCCGATCAGGCACTGCACGCCTTCGCGCAGCACGCCCGAGGGGATCAGGTGCAAGACGGTTTTTTCGCCGTCGATCACCAGGGTGTGGCCAGCGTTGTGGCCACCCTGGTAGCGCACTACGGCGGCAGCATGTTCGGTCAGCAGATCAACGATCTTGCCTTTGCCCTCATCACCCCACTGGGTGCCCAGGACTACGACATTCTTACCCATAACACTTGTCCTCATTCGCGCAAACTTGGTGCCGGCGATCGCCGGCAGGAAAACTCAAGAAGCCAGTGGCGATACTTGCCAAAGCCCGTTCTGCTGAATCAATTGCCGGTCGCAGTCCGCATCACGGGCGGCGGCCAAAGGTTGCCCAGGCAACGCCTGAACGACACGCTGACCCTCACTGCGCAACTGGCAAACCTGCTGCCAGAGTGCCGCATCCGTACTGTCAGGCATCCAGATACCGCCAGACGGTAACTCGATCTCAGCACGCCCCAGGGTCACCAGGGTTTTCAAATCGGTAGAGAAACCAGTCGCCGGACGGGCGCGACCGAAGTCGGCGCCGATGTCGTCATAACGACCGCCTTGCGCGATGGACTGGCCCACGCCGGGCACGAACACCGCAAATACCACACCCGTGTGGTAGTGATAGCCGCGCAACTCGCCCAGGTCGAAATACAGCGGCAACTGCGGGAAGCGCACCGAGAGACGCTCGGCAATGGCCAGCAGGTCTTCCAGCGCCGCCAATACTGGCGCCGGTGCATTGGCCAGCCGCTCGCGAGCAGCGGCCAACACTTCACGGCCGCCGCACAGATCGACCAGCGCACGCAGCATGCCGGACAGATCGGCCGGCAGGCCTTCGGTCAGGATGATGACTTCGTCGATGGCTTTGCGCTGCAGGGCATCGAACAACTGCTGCTCGACTTCACCGGACAAACCGGCAGCGCGCGCCAGACCACGATAAATGCCGACATGGCCGAGGTCCATGTGCACGTCCGGCACGTCGGCCAGTTGCAGCATGGCCAGCATCAGGCTGATCACTTCAACGTCACTGCTCGGGCTGGCGTCGCCGTACAACTCGGCGCCCAGCTGGATCGGGCTGCGCGAGGACGACAGCGCACGCGGCTGGGCGTGCAGCACGCTGCCGGCGTAGCACAGACGGCTCGGGCCTTCGCGACGCAGAGTGTGCGCATCGATGCGCGCGACTTGCGGCGTGATGTCGGCACGGAAACCCATCTGCCGGCCCGATTGCGGGTCGATGACCTTGAAGGTACGCAGATCCAGGTCCTGGCCCGCGCCGGTCAGCAGGGATTCCAGGTACTCGATATGGGGAGTCACGACAAATTCGTAACCCCAGCTCTGGAACAGATCCAACACCTGGCGACGCGCCACTTCGATGCGCGCCGCTTCCGGTGGCAGTACTTCTTCGATGCCATCTGGCAGCAGCCAGCGGTCTACCGTTGCCATTACGCCATTCCCCTTTGATCCGGGCGGCCAGCCCGAGGGCTGAGCCTTGATTGAAGCAGAAAACGATTGTTCCGCGCATGAACAACGCAGCGAAAAGCCTGTTACCGGCTTCGCCAATCACTTCCCTCGAAAAACGCTCGAGCCTTTCAACCCGATGCTCTGCAGCAAAAACAGCAATCAAACGTGCAGACGCAAAAAAGCCGGGAATTTCCCGGCTGCCGCATCATACACACGTTTTCCCAAAGGATCACCCCGCCCGAGGTTTTAGCCGCCGGGCGGAGTGATTCAGATCAACGTCGTATCAAGGCTTGGCCTTTTCCAGGTAATGGAAAAAGTCGCTGCTTGGGTCGAGGACCAGTACGTCGGATTTGTTCGCGAAGCTTTCACGGTAGGCACGCAGGCTACGGTAGAACGCGTAGAACTCCTGATCCTGACCGTAGGCCTTGGAGTAGATCGCAGCGGCCTGGGCATCACCATCACCGCGAACCTCTTCGGATTCACGATAGGCTTCAGCCAGCAGCACACGGCGTTGACGGTCGGCGTCGGCACGGATGCCTTCGGCCAGCTCGTTACCCTTGGCGCGGTGCTCGCGAGCTTCACGCTCACGCTCGGTGCTCATACGTTCGAACACGCTGCGGTTCACTTCCTTCGGCAGATCGATGGTCTTGACCCGGACATCGACCACTTCGATACCCAGCTCTTTTTCCGCCATCTTGTTCAGCGACGCAGTGATGTCAGCCATCAGTGCATCACGCTCACCCGACACGACTTCGTGCAGGGTGCGCTTGCCGAACTGGTCACGCAGACCGGATTCCAGACGACGGGACAAACGCTCGTCGGCGATCTGCTTGAGGCCGGAGGTCGCGGTGTAGAAGCGCTCGGCATCTTTCACGCGCCACTTGGCGTAGGCGTCGACCATCACCGCTTTCTTTTCCAGGGTCAGGAAGCGCTGCGTCGGTGCGTCCAGCGTCATCAGGCGTGCGTCGAACTTACGCACCTGATTGACGTAAGGCACTTTCACGTGCAGGCCCGGCTGAACATCAGCCTGAACCACGCGACCGAATTGCAGCAGCACCGCACGCTCGGTCTGAGCGACGATGTAGAAGCAGTTCCAGCCCACCAGTACCACGACGACGCCAACAATAAGGGCGATCAGCGATTTATTGCTCATCAGCGGGTCTCCCTTGTGCGCGTCTGCGGCAGGTCAGTGACATGCGGCACGGTTTCCGTGTTGTTGCTGGCGGCGGCCGAACCGGTGACCGGTGCGCTGCCCGAACTGTTCTGGATCATTTTGTCCAACGGCAGGTAAAGCAGGTTGCTCTGGCCGTTCTTGTTGCCGGTCACGAGCACCTTGCTGGTGTTGCTGAAGACTTCCTGCATGGTGTCCAGGTACAGACGCTGGCGGGTTACTTCAGGAGCCTTGCGATACTCGGCGACCAGTTTGGTGAAGCGATCGGCCTCACCCTTGGCGCGCGAGACGGTTTCGTCACGGTAGCCATTGGCATCTTCGATGATGCGCTGGGCCTGACCACGGGCTTCAGGCACGACGCCGTTGGCGTAGGTCTCAGCCTGGTTGCGCGAACGCTGCTCGTCTTCACGGGCGCGGATCACGTCATCGAAGGCTTCCTGAACTTCACGCGGTGCCGCTGCGCTCTGTACGTTGACCTGGGTGACCGTGATACCGGTGCGATAGGTATCGAGGAAGCGTTGCAGACGCTCCTTGATTTCGCTGGCCATCAACTCACGACCTTCGGTCAGCACCTGGTCCATGGCGGTGGAACCCACCACGTGGCGCAAGGCGCTGTCAGTCGCGTGCTGCAGGCTGATTTCCGGCTGATCGACGTTCAGCACGAAGTCCTGCAGGTTGCTGATCTTGTACTGCACGGTCAGCGGCACTTCGACGATGTTCTCGTCCTCGGTGAGCATCTGGCCCTGCTTGGTATACGCACGTTCACGCGTGACGTTTTCCATGTACTTCTTGTCGATCGGCGGGAAGTAGATGTTCAGGCCCGGGCCGACGGTCTCGTAGTACTTGCCGAATCGCAGCACTACGGCCTGCTCCTGCTCGTCCACCACGTAGACTGCGCTGTACAGCCAGACAGCCGCCAGCACGACCAGGCCGATGCCGAGCAGGCCGCCGAAGCCGCCACTGCGTTTGCCCGAACCACCGCCGTCATCACCACGTTTCTTGCCACCACCGAACAACCCGTTCAGGCTTTCCTGCAGCTTTCGGAAGGCCTCGTCGAGATCCGGTGGCCCCTTGCGGTCGCCGTTATTGCGGCGCTTGCCACCCCAGGGATCCTGATTGTTCGAGTTGCCACCCGGCTCATTCCAAGCCATAGCGCTCTCCATCTGATAAAGCAAAGACGCACCCACGGCGCGCCGACCAATGCTACAGAATGCCTGCCGTTGCGGCATAACCGCTTTGTCAGGCTTTTATTGCAAAGTGTGTTGCTCGATGAATTCCATCGGCTGCAATCCTTCGCGGCTTACCAGTCGATTCAACTCGACCCGGGGCAAACGAACGGTCAGCAGGCTGACGCCTTCTTCATCGTGTTCTTCTTTTTGCACCGCACCGAGTTCGAAGAACTGCGCACGCAGTCGAGCGAATCGTTGCGGCAAGCGCAATGTGCCAACAAACAAATCACTGCCCAGCAACTCGGCAATGGCTTGCTCAAGCAATTCCAGACCGCTGCCATCACGCGCCGAGAGCCAGACCCGTTGCGGCTTGCCATCGGCATCGCGCTGGATTTGTGGCTCCACGCCTTCAAGCAAATCGAGTTTGTTATAGACCTCGAGGATCGGCAAGTCCTGGGCGCCAATCTCGCCCAGCACCACCATCACCTGCTCGATCTGCAACATGCGATCCGGTTCGGCCGCATCGATCACGTGCAGAAGCAGGTCGGAGTTGCTCGACTCTTCGAGCGTAGACCGAAATGCTTCGACCAGCTTGTGCGGCAGGTGACGAATGAAGCCCACCGTGTCGGCGAGGACAATCGGACCGAGGTCGTCAAGGTCCAGGCGGCGCAGCGTCGGGTCCAGCGTGGCGAACAACTGGTCAGCCGCGTACACGTCGGACTTCGTCACGTTGTTGAAGAGTGTGGATTTGCCGGCGTTGGTATAGCCCACCAGAGACACGGTAGGAATATCCGCGCGTGATCGGCCGCGACGCGACTGCTCGCGCTGGCTGCGCACTTTTTCCAGCCGACCCTTGATCTGGCGCAGGCGCACCCGCAGCAGACGACGGTCGGTTTCCAGCTGGGTTTCACCCGGGCCGCGCATGCCGATACCGCCACCCTGACGTTCAAGGTGAGTCCAGCCGCGAACCAGCCGGGTGCTCATGTGATCAAGCTGGGCCAGTTCGACCTGGAGCTTGCCTTCATGGGTACGGGCGCGCTGGGCGAAAATATCGAGAATCAGACCCGTGCGGTCGATCACGCGACACTCGAAAACGCGTTCGAGGTTACGTTCCTGACTGGGCGTGAGGATGTGATTGAAAATCACCAGATCGGCTTCTTCAGCCTTGACCAGGTCGCGCAACTCTTCGACCTTGCCGCTGCCGATCAGGTATTTGGCGGTTGGCCGATGACGCGGCACGTTAAAAAACGCAACGGTCTCGGCGCCAGCCGAATTAGCCAATTCCTGAAACTCCTGCGGATCTTCGCGCGCCTCAGGGTCCTGTCCATCCAAGTGAACGAGGATGACTCGTTCACCACCACCGTGGCGCTCAAAGAACAAAGGAGACTCCTATCAGGCGTTACCCGGCGCTGGGTCTGCATCACCCTGTTCGCTTTCGGTTGCACTAGGCAGACGAATCGGACGCACCGGCACTACTGTCGAGATAGCGTGTTTGTAAACCATCTGGCTGACGGTGTTTTTCAGCAGGATGACGAACTGGTCGAACGACTCGATCGTGCCTTGCAGTTTGATACCGTTGACCAGGTAGATGGAAACCCCAACTTTCTCTTTACGTAAAGTATTCAGGTAAGGGTCTTGTAGCGAATGCCCTTTTGACATGTGCCGCACTCCTTTAAGGATTCAATAATAAAAAATAGGTAATTCAGATGGCTTTGGCCGTCACACCCCCAAGGATAGACGGCAATTGCAAGGACTCAGCTCAATATGGAGATGGTCCCAAGGTATTTCAAGGCGCGTGGCAGATTGTCGCAATCAAGACTGTCCAGCCAGTGTATATCTTCCCAGCTGCGCAGCCAGGTGAACTGGCGTTTGGCCAATTGCCGCGTGGCAATGATGCCGCGCTCCTGCATTTCAGCCAACGTCAGCTTGCCATCCAGGTAATCCCAGACTTGGCGGTAGCCTACCGCACGTATAGACGGCAACCCCGAATGCAGGTCACTTCTTTTACGCAGGGCTACGACCTCATCGATAAACCCCTGTTCCAACATATTTGTGAATCTTTGTTCAATGCGCTCATGCAGTACCTGGCGATTTGCCGGAGCAATGGCCAGGTTCGCGACAGTATAGGGCAATTGTTGCAGTCCCGAAGCGGCTGCTTCAGTACTTTGCGCAGATTGCTGCTCGCGCAGGGCGGTCATGCTCTGGCCACTGACCCGGTAAACTTCCAGGGCGCGACTCAAGCGCTGCGGATCGTTCGGGTGAATCCGCGCCGCCGATACCGGATCGATGACCGCCAACTGATCGTGCAGGGCTTGCCAGCCAAGGCGCGCGGCCTCTTCTTCAATCTGCGCACGGACCTCGGGATCGGCTGCCGGCATGTCTGCCAGACCTTCGACCAAAGCCTTGTAATAAAGCATCGTGCCGCCCACCAGCAGCGGAATTTTTCCGCGCGCGGTGATATCAGCCATAGCCAGCAGCGCATCGCGGCGAAAATCGGCAGCCGAATAAGTCTCGGCCGGATCGAGTATATCTATCAAACGATGCGGGTATTTGGCCAGTAACGCCTTCGACGGCTTGGCCGTGCCGATGTCCATGTCGCGATAGACCAGCGCCGAATCGACGCTGATCAACTCGCAGGGCAGCACCTTGGTCAACTCGATAGCCAGATCGGTCTTGCCCGCAGCGGTCGGGCCCATCAGGAAAATCGCTGGAGGAAGCTGGCTCATCAACGACCGCGCAGGAACAGTTTGTCCAGATCGTCCAGGCCCAGTTGGGTCCAGGTCGGTCGGCCATGGTTGCATTGACCGCTGCGCTCGGTGTTTTCCATGTCGCGCAGCAGGCCGTTCATTTCCGCCAGGGCCAGGCGCCGGTTGGCGCGGATCGCGCCGTGGCAGGCCATGGTGCCGAGCAGTTCGTTCAGATGCGCCTGAATCCGGTCGCTGGTGCCGTACTCCATCAAGTCCGACAGCACGTCGCCGACCAGCCGGTTGGCTTCGGCCTGCTTGAGCAACGCCGGAATCTGCCGGATCGCCAGGGTTTCCGGGCCAAGGCGTTGCAATTCAAAGCCCAGACGCTGAAACCACGCCGCATGTTCTTCAGCGCAATCAGCTTCGCGCTGACTGACCGCCAATGACTCTGGGACAAGCAGCGGCTGACCACTGAGGCCTTCGCTGGCCATGGCGATTTTCAGCCGTTCGTACATGATTCGCTCGTGAGCGGCGTGCATGTCCACCAGCACCAGCCCATGAGCGTTTTCGGAAAGAATGTAGATGCCCTTGAGCTGCGCCAGTGCGTAACCGAGCGGCGGGATGTCTTCCTGACCGGTGGGCAATGCGTCGGCGTTGGCTTGCGGCAACGGTGCGAAAAACTCTTTGTAAGCGGCCTGAGCCTCGGCCGCGGGCACGGCCGATTGCGGACGCGGCGTGTATTGATACTGATAAGCGCCGCCAGCGCTGGCGCCGGAGGACGTGTTGAACGCCGGTTGCGCCTGCGGTTGTTCAAGCAACGCATTCGCGGCCAGACGCATCTCGCCCTGTGGGCCGAATTCGCCCGCCTCGATTCCGCTCGGTCGAACGATCGCCGTGGTGACGGAGCCGGCCAGTTGATCTTCCGGGCGCACATCGCCCAACGCGCGGTGCAGTGTGCCGTAGAGGAAATCATGGACCATGCGCCCGTCACGGAAGCGCACTTCGTGCTTGGTTGGGTGCACGTTGACGTCGACCGCTGCCGGATCGACCTCGAAAAACAGCGCAAACGTCGGATGCCGACCATTGAACAGCACATCGCGATACGCCTGGCGCACGGCATGAGCCACCAGTTTGTCGCGCACCGCCCGGCCATTCACGAAGAAATACTGCAAGTCCGCCTGGCTACGGTTGAACGTCGGTAAGCCCACCCAGCCCCACAAGTGCAGGCCGTTGCGCTCGATCTCGATCGGCAACGCCTGCTCGAGAAAGCCCGAGCCGCAGATTGCCGCGACACGCCGGGCGCGGGCCGCGTCGTCATGGGCCTCATGGAGGCTGAGGATGGTCTTGCCGTTGTGGCGCAGATGGAAAGCCACATCGAAGCGCGCCAGCGCCAGGCGTTTGATCACTTCTTGCAGGTGATCGAATTCGGTTTTTTCGGTCTTGAGGAACTTGCGCCGCGCCGGGGTGTTGAAGAACAGGTCACGCACTTCCACCGAAGTACCGACCGGATGTGCCGCCGGTTGCACACGGGGCGCCATGTCGCGACCTTCGGTTTCCACTTGCCAGGCCTGATCGGCATTGCGGGTGCGTGAGGTCAGAGTCAAACGCGCCACCGAGCTGATCGACGCCAGTGCCTCGCCACGAAAGCCCAGGCTCATCACCTGCTCGAGGTCTTCGAGATTGCGGATTTTGCTGGTGGCGTGACGGGCCAGGGCCAGTGGCAGGTCATCGGCAGAAATACCACTGCCGTCGTCGCGCACGCGCAGCAGCTTGACGCCACCCTGCTCGACGTCGACATCAATGCGCCTGGCGCCTGAGTCAAGGCTGTTTTCCAGCAGCTCCTTGATCACCGAGGCTGGACGCTCGACCACCTCACCGGCGGCGATCTGGTTCGCCAGCCGTGGGCTGAGCAGCTCGATGCGCGCCGTATTCAGGACCTGGTTCATTCTTTGGACGCCAGTTCGGTGCCGGGAATGGTCAAGTGCTGACCGACTTTCAGCTCGTCGCTTTTGAGATTATTGGCGGCGCGCAAAGTGGCTGGCGAGACTTGATAGCGCACGCCGATCATCGCCAGGGTTTCACCCGGACCGACGCGGTGGTCGCGCGGGCCCTGGGCGATCTTGCCGGAGTCACGCAGCCAGGCGATGTAAGTGCCCGGTGGCGGATTCTGCTGGAAGAACTGGCGCACGCCGCTGCTGATCGAACGTGCCAGCGCCTGCTGGTGGCTCGCCGCCGAAAGCTTGTTCGCTTCGTTGGCATTGGAGATGAAGCCGGTTTCGACCAGGATCGACGGAATATCCGGAGACTTCAGCACCATGAATCCGGCCTGTTCCACGCGCTGTTTGTGCAGCGGCGTGACCCGGCCGATGTTGGTCAGGACTTTCTGGCCGACATTGAGACTGGAGGTCAGCGATGCGGTCATCGACAGGTCGAGCAGCACGCCGGCGAGCATGCGGTCCTTGTCGTCGAGGCTGACGTTACCGGCACCACCGATCAGGTCGGAGCGGTTTTCGCTGTCGGCCAGCCAGCGGGCGGTCTCGGAGGTAGCGCCACGATCAGACAGAGCGAACACCGACGCACCGAACGCGGCAGCTGACGGTGCGGCGTCGGCGTGAATCGAGACGAACAGGTCGGCGCCCTTCTTGCGGGCAATTTCGGTACGGCCGCGCAACGGAATAAAGTAATCACCGGTACGGGTCAGTTCGGCGCGGAAGCCTTTCATGCCGTTGACCTGACGCTGAAGCTCGCGGGCGATCTGCAGCACCACGTCCTTCTCACGCTGGCCGCGCGATCCGGACGCACCCGGGTCTTCGCCACCGTGGCCGGCATCGATCACCACAATAATGTCGCGCTTGCCGGCCGGGGCGGGCGGCAACTTGATTGCCGGTTCGGTCGGGGTCACCGGCACTGCCGGCACAGTCGCCACCGATGGCGTCGGAGCCGGCGGCGGTGCGGCGTCGGCCGGGTTGTCGAACAGATCGACCACCAGCCGGTTGCCGTACTGCGCGTTCGGCGCCAGCGAGAAGCTTTTCGGCGTGACAGCTTTTTTCAGGTCGATAACCACACGCAGGTCAGTCGGCGTGCGCTGGGCCGAGCGCATCGCTGTGATTGGCGTGTTCGCCGTCTGTACACTCAACGGCGCGCCGAGGGTGGCGCCGTTGATGTCGATCACCAGTCGATCCGGTGCGGTGAGGGTGAAAACGCTGTGTTGCACCGGGCCGCTCAGGTCAAACACCAGTCGCGTGTTGTCCGGCGCCCGCCACAGGCGCACGCTGTTGACCTTTGAATCGGCCACAGCGTTGACGGTTACTGCCATCAATATCAGTCCAGCGGCAGCCACCAACGCGCGAAAGCGCATACCAAACCCCATCATTTAATTGAATTCCGATGCCAAAGCGGCACACCAGGCCTCGCCACGCGAGCCCTGGGCTAATATTTTCAGCGAACGCCCGCTGTCTTGCGGGCTAATGGTAATGGTCAGGTCAGGCTTTGGCAAAAAGCCTGCACCTTTATCGGGCCACTCGATCAGGCACAGGGCATCGTCTTCGAAGTAGTCGCGGATGCCGAGAAACTCCAGCTCTTCCGGATCGACCAGGCGATACAGGTCGAAGTGAAAGGCGCGAATGTTGCCAATCTCGTAGGGTTCGACCAACGTGAAGGTCGGGCTCTTGACTGCCCCGACATACCCCAGCCCTCGGATGATGCCCCGCGACAGCGTGGTTTTGCCCATACCCAGGTTGCCCTCGAGAAAAATCAGGCCATGGCCCTGGGTCACGCGGGCGATCCGTGCGCCAAAGTCGCTCATGGCCTGTTCATCGGCCAGGTACAGGGTTACTTCAGACACGGTGCTTGCTCCTCCAACAACTGACGAATGGCTGGAATCAGATCACTGGCCGCCAGCCCACGGCCGAATTTCCCTTGCTGCAGACCGGCATTGGCGTGCAGCCAAACCGCGAGACATGCAGCATCGAATGCGTCCATGCCTTGCGCCAGCAACGCGCCGATCAGACCGGCCAGCACATCACCGAGCCCGGCCGTGGCCATGGCCGGATGCCCTTGATGACACAGTGCCAGACGGCCGTCCGGGTGAGCAATCAGACTGCCGGAGCCTTTGAGCACGACAACCGCCGAATATTGTTTGCTCAAGGCCAGCGCCGCCGCCGGGCGATCAGCCTGGACCTCGGCGGTACCGATTTGCAGCAGACGCGCCGCCTCGCCCGGATGCGGAGTAATCACGCAATCCTTGGGCAGCTGGACAAACTCCCTGGCCAGCAGGTTCAGCGCATCGGCATCCCACACCTGCGGCAACGCGGCGTTGGCGGCTGCTGATAACAAGGCGCGGCCCCAACTCGCCTGACCAAGGCCCGGCCCGACGACCAGCACCGAGACCTTTTCCAGCAGGCCCATCAGTTGATTGGCTGACGAGGCGCCAAGCGCCATGGCTTCAGGTACACGGGTCAGCGCTGCCGGCACATGCTCGGGACGAGTCGCCAGCGACACCATGCCCGCACCGCTGCGCAAGGCCATTTGCGTACTGAGCAGAATCGCCCCGCCAAAACCGTGATCGCCGCCAATCAGCAGCACATGGCCGAAACGCCCCTTGTGTGAAGTCGGCGCGCGCGCGGCAAGTATTGGAAGGTTAGCGGCGTTCAGCCGTCGCGCGCTGACGGGAATGTCACGGAAGGTTTCGGCAGTGGCATGCAAGTCATTAAATACCAACTCGCCGACGTGATCCGCTGCGTCGCCGGTCAACAGCCCGATCTTCAGGCCAATGAACGTCACCGTAAGCTCGGCGCGCACGGCAACGCCCAGCTCCCGACCAGTGTCGGCACACAGTCCCGAAGGGATATCGACGGCCGCCACCGGCAAACCGCTGGCGTTGATCGCAGCAATGGCAGCGGCATAGGGTTCACGCACCTCGCCACTCAACCCGGTGCCAAGCAACGCATCGAGGACGACGCCGCGCAATTGGCTTTGCGCCTGCCAGCGTTGCACCGCAACACCTTCGGCCAGCGCCTCGGCGTGGGCCGAGGCCGCGTCGCCCTGCAAACGCTGCGGATCGCCAACCGCCAACACCTGCACCGACCACCCGGCACGTTGCGCGAGCAGGGCCACCAGATAACCGTCGCCGGCATTGTTGCCGTGACCGGCCAGTACCGTCAGCGCGTTCGCTGTCGGCCACTGGCGCACCAGCGCGCGCCACGTTGCCCGGGCGGCACGCTGCATCAGTTCGAAGCCCGGCGTGCCGGCGGCAATCAGCCGTGCGTCGAGTTCGCGCACCTGTGCGGCGCGGTACAGCGCGTCGGGTAATTCATCTTTCGTCTGCGGCATGCGTCTTCGGGCTCCGATGTCTGGCAGAATTATACGCACCTCAGCTCCGGTTTCTCTCGCCTCATGTCCGCCATCACCACAGACCTGCCCGCCCTCGCCCAATCGATCAAGGACTGGGGCCGTGAGCTGGGCTTCCAGCAAGTCGGCATCAGTGGCCTGGACCTGGCTGAGCATGAGCAGCACCTCGCGCGCTGGCTCGAAGCCGGTTATCACGGCGAGATGGATTACATGGGCGCCCATGGCAGCAAACGCTCGCACCCCGAGGAACTGGTGCCGGGCACTTTGCGCGTGGTTTCACTGCGCATGGACTACCTGCCCGGCGATACGCAAATGGCGCAAATGCTGGCGCAACCGGAAAAAGCCTACGTGTCGCGTTATGCCTTGGGCCGCGATTACCACAAATTGATCCGTAAACGCGTTCAACAACTGGCCGACAGGATTCAGGCGCAGATCGGCCCGTTCGGTTTTCGCGCCTTTGTTGACAGTGCTCCGGTGCTGGAAAAAGCCATCGCCGAGCAGGCCGGGCTGGGTTGGATCGGCAAAAACACTCTGGTGCTCAACCGCAAGGCCGGCAGTTATTTCTTTCTCAGCGAATTGTTCGTTGATCTACCGTTGCCGGTAGATGAGCCGCACAGCACCGAACATTGCGGGCGCTGCACCGCGTGCCTCGATATCTGCCCGACCAACGCCTTCGTCGGTCCGTATGTGCTGGACGCCCGGCGTTGCATTTCCTACCTGACCATCGAGCTGAAAACCGCCATCCCCGAAGAGCTGCGTCCACTGATCGGCAATCGCGTGTTTGGCTGTGATGACTGCCAGATCGTCTGCCCGTGGAATCGTTTCGCCCGGCCTACCGGAGAAAGCGATTTCAAGCCACGGCACAATCTGGATAACGCTGAGTTGGCTGAGCTGTTCATGTGGGACGAAGAGAAGTTCTTGAGCAGCACCGAAGGCTCGCCGTTGCGGCGGGCGGGCTATGAGCGCTGGTTACGCAATCTGGCGGTGGGGCTAGGCAATGCGCCTTCAACGATTCCGGTGCTGGAAGCGTTGAAGGCGCGACGTGATTATCCGTCAGAGTTGGTTAAAGAACATGTGGAGTGGGCACTTGAACAGCACTCCAGACCTTAAACCCCCGTAAAAGGGCAAGCACAGTACTCAGAGTGCTCATATGCGCGTTGTAACCATATTTTTGGCCGATCTCATTATTGCGTTGGTCTCCCCGTCGGTCCAATGGCCCCCCGCCCGCAGGACTCTGCAAACTCTCTGGTTACTGTCCTCCAGAAGATAAATACGCTCCCCACGTCCTTTCGAGGCCGTAAAAAAAACATGCGTTACTTTTCTTCCATCACCGGCTGCGCCGAATTCCTCGTAATACATCCTGGACCTCCTGGCTGCCTGTAGGGGGGACATATCGCTTTCCACGAGCTGGAAGAATTCGTCGGCCATCGTCTTATGAGTGGCATAGACGTAGTCTTCTGCATCGGGCCTGATTAATTGCCAAGGCCTCTCCGCCGCTTCCTCCACGGGCGCATTCGCTCTACTTGAATTTTGCCTCGCGCGTCTTCCCCCAAGCCGTCGTGCTGTTCTGGCTGCGTCGTCTCTATTAGGGCTGAGGCCTTTGCTAAAAGCTGAAGCCATCTTCCTGCCAGCATTCACAGCAGCTTTTGCACCCGCCGCCATACCTGCACCGAGCGAAGCCAGTCCCAGGCCAAAACTGATCCAGCCCAATATCTCGCCGGCTTGAGAACCCGGGTCCAGCCCATTGACCACCTCGCTGGCAATACCCGCCAAGCCTGAGGCGACCGCCAGCCCCAGTGCTGCCACTGCCCATGGCGTCGCCGCGCCCATCGTCACCACGCTGGCAACAATCCCGAGAATACTGAGCCCGATGCCCAGGATCGATTGCCAGGAGATATGCCCGGTAGGGTCAACCCGATTGACAGGGTCGCCCAGGCAATAACTGTAGGCATTGACTCCGCCACCGCCGAATGGACTCATGCTATCGGGAGCAAGAAAACGCATCAGTGTCGGGCTATAGGCCCGGTAACCGTTGCCCAGCAGATACAGCCCGGTAACCGGATCCAGCTGTTCGCCGTTGAACCCCGCCAGGCTGAACAATCCGCCGTCGGCAGGACGGTGCCCATAAGGGCTGTAGGCGCAATCGGTGAGCTGTTCCTTGCCCAGCGTTGCCAGCACGCTTTGCTGCTGATCGGTGCCAAACAGCTGCGCGCCGACATTCAAACCACGTTGCTGTTGCCCTACGAGCGTTCCACCGTGACGGACAATACTGGATGAATTTTCACCACTCACCTCATTGGCGACCCGGCCTGCGTAGTAGTAACGCTGCGTAGTCACCTGATCGGGTTGCGACAGCTCAACCAGATCATCGAAACCGTCGTAATGGTAGCCACGAATGACTGAACCGCCTGCGCCGGACAATTGCTCGAGCCGTCCAAAAGCGTCATAGGCCAAGGTTCGCCCCTGGTCGTCCTTGATCATCCTGCCGCTGGCGTCGTACTCCAACGTCACTGCCGGCGGATAGTCGGCATGGGAGTGTTTGACTGCGCTGAGCTGTGCAGGATCAGGATTGTCATAACTGAACGTAGTCAGATTGACGCCCAGCGGGAACTTCGTCTGCACGGTAAGAATGTTGCCCAGCACATCGAAGGTGAACGTCTGCCGAACAATTTCCTTACCGTATGGATCACGGGGCTTCTGCATGCCGGTACAGTCGTACTGGATCAGACGCCCGCGCGCATCGTAGGCGAATTGCTCGTCGCGCAATACTTGCGTGCCACGCCTGGACACTTTCTGCGCCAGTTTGCCAGCAAGCGTATAAGTCGATTCCAGCGTCTGGTCGGGCTGGCCCTGAATCTCGAATTTACGGCGGGTTTCGCGACCGATATCGTCATAGGCGAATCGGGTGATCATCTGCCGCTTGATCGACGTATCTTCGGTTTTCGTCCAGCCCAGCATCCCCGTCTGGACGTCATAGTGGAATTCGGTTTTCAACGAACCCTGCGTGGTAAATAGCAGGCGGCCGTGCTGATCATAGTCGGATCTGCATTCGGCTCCGAGTACATCGACATGGGTGATCGGTCGCCCCTGCAAGGAATAGGTACTGGACGTTTCTTTACTGATAGCGCCGAAGGTCGTCGTTTCGGTTTTGACGCGTCCGGAGGGGTAATAGGTAAAGCTGCGTTCCCGGCCGTTTTCGGTACAGGTCAAGGGATTGCCACTGACGGGGTCGTACGTCATGGTCGTGAGCAATGCGCCGACCTTGCGCTCCGTCAGTAAACCGCCCAGATCGCGCAAATAGGTGAATTCGGTTTTGTTGCCATCAGCACTCCTGTGCCACTGCGGTTGAGTGAAGCCCGCTTCATAACCAGCCTCGGACTTTCGTCCACCCACGGTACTTTGTATTAATCGACTTAAACCGTCATAAGCTTGCTGCCCCAACACTATGTCATCGACCTTGATGCCGATCGGTAGCCCCTCATCGCTATGCTCGGCATAGTCGGTCACGACCGTACTGGCGTCGGGCAGGACACTGCGGATTATCCGGTCAAAAACGTCGTACTCATATCGAGTGGTATTGCCCAGAGGGTCTGTCTGGCTGGTTGTGCGCCCGTACCCGTCATAGGTGAAAGCGGTTTTGCCGAGACTCTTGTTCTTCAGGTTGAAGCGCTCGACACTGAGTGGCTTACCGAAATCATTGACGAGGGTGAGTGTCTTGCCCATTCCCTGAAACCAATGGGATTGCTGGCGAAGCACCGGGTCCGCCTCACTATGCTCAATACGCCCATCGGCATGCAGCGTCTTGCTGACCTGGCCCCAGAAATCGAATTCGTAGCGGGTGCTGACCGGATAAGGCTTGTTATCGCGCCAATCGGTCAGCGTCACTTCCACCTTGTGACCGACCGAATCATGCAGGGCGCAATACAGCGTGCGAGCCTGGATGAGACCGTCCTTGTCGGGATGGTCGCAGTCCTTTTCCTGAACGGTGATGACCCGTTCCAGGCCGTCATAGGTCACTCTTTGCTCGCCACCGCCTGGATCCGTGGTCACCACTGTCGCCGGCTGCTGTTTGGTGGCGGCCAGATAGGCCCATTGGGTGGCAGCCGCATAAGGTGTGCCAGAAGCGACTGTTTTGCACACCGCACGGCCGATGGCATCGTATTGATGTTCGATGTGCTCGCCATCGACACCCGTTTCCGAGACCAGTAATCCGGTTAGCGTCGAGAGCATTTTTTCACTGGTCTGCAGCGTGCCGTCAAATCCGCGTGTGCTGGACTTGACCCGCAATCTCTCACCCTCAAGTTCATAGGAAAATTCGGTAGAGGTTTTTTTATCATTCAGGGTGACACTTTGCTCTTTCGTAGCCCCGTGCTTGAGTGGGTCCTCAGGCGAGTTCAGATAACTGCGTTCGGTTTTCGAGCGTAAGACCTCAACGCCTTCCACCACTTCGCACAAACGCTCCTCAACCGGTACGACAGATGCCAGTTCCGTATCCTTCAATGCTGGATGCAGTGCATAGTCGTAGTACGTGACAGTCGACGCCCCCCCCGACGCGGCAGCAGTGACCGTCCTCTTTCTCGGGAACCGGGTAAAACCCAGCGGATCCTCTGGGCAATTATCGCCACCACTGGCCGGATAAAATTCCGTCGAAGTCGTGACCCCACTCGGCTCAACCTGCTTGAGCAGGTTGCCTTCCTGATCGAACTCGGTGAGGGTGGTTTCCACACGCTTTTGCTGGGTGCGTCGATCAAGGTACGTCACCGTATGCACCTTCGGCATGCGGAACTGAGCCACCTGGTCATTGAATGGCTTGGTGACGGAGCAGTGATATTCGGTGGCGGTTTCGATCTGCGCGTCGCCACAGGTGGTCGTCTCTGCGACGAGGAGATGAAACTTGTTGTAGGTGCGTTTGATGCGGGTGTGAACTTTGCCTTTTACCACCCACTTCTCATCCGAGGTGTATACGTAGTAGCCGGGCGCCTGATAGAGAGGATCCCCGTCACTGTCTCTGGCCGGCAGCAGTCCCTGGCCGAGAAAGTTATGGTCGGAGTACTCGTAAGTCTTGCAGAGCCTGGGTTGGCCACGCCCTGGGTAAATATCGTGAGCGATGACAAACGGCAATGTCCGGTCAACGCCACTGACGAAGCGATGGCCTTGGCGCTTGTAGCGAATGATCTCTACACCGCGCAATGGGTTGACAAGGCGGTGCAAATAACTGGCCCCGTCAATCACCTCATATTCCAGCTCCCAACCTTTACCGAGCGGTAGCTCGATAGCCGTTACCCGAGCGTTTTTCAAGATCAACTTGTAGTTGGAACTGGAAGCAGTGTCGGGATGCCGGGTCAATACCACCTGGCCTGCCTTGCGTGTGACCCTCAAGAGGCAGCGCTTGGTGTCATTGATCTCGGTCAACTTGGGAAACCCGTTGAACAACTCATGCTTCAGCGTAACGCTGACACCGTTCGCCGCAATTATTTTTTCCGCTACGGCGAAATGACTGCCCGCCAGGACTTTCAGCAACTCACGCCGACCATCCTTGTATCGGACTTCATAGCGCCCTGCCCCAGTTACCAATACCCTCGCGGTTTGCAGCTTCATTTCCTTGAACTTCAGGCCGGCAGGCGTCTCGACAGCCTTGTAGCGTTCACCGTTGGACAAGGTCATGACTTTGCTCTGCAAATCATAACAGGGCGTGGTCAGCGACCAGCCCGTACCGAAACCGACATCCGCCTGATTGAGCGGATTAAAACCCAGTGAAAATGCAAACTCGGGGCCATTGAGATCCGCTGAATGAAACTTTCCCAACGAAAGGGCGCAGGTGTACATGCCCGTACGGGGATCAACGCCTCCGGAAACAAATTCACCAAAGTTGAAAGCGTTTGAATGAACAGCGGAAGATGAAGTGTTTGCCATGGAAAATCGTCCTTTACTTTCAGATTCAGAAAATTGCCAGTCCAATGGATCAGCGATGACTCGCTGATCCCATGACGAAATCAGGCAAACTGTCTCATCGGCCGCCTCGATTCACTCAGAACCAGAATGAATCGCTCTTTATCACCATCGATTGAAAGCCTGTGCTCCGAACCGAACTCATCGATCACTGCAAACTCGAATCCATCTTTATTTTTCGGATCAGCCTGCAAGTCAGCAGAAGCATATTGAACGAGGGTCAATTGTCCTGGCACTCCATTGATCGGGATATTCTGGTTACCGACGAGAGTGCGAAGCGTGGCGTTCACGCCATAAATCGGCGCCAGAAAGCCATAAAATCCTGTTCGACTATTTAATGAAGTGGAAGAAATTTTCCCAGACACATAAATCTTCACCGCGTCTGCAGAGTCATAAGGATGGAGTTTTACTTCACTGCTGTACCAGTCGAGCAGATGGATCTGCCGGCCATCCGCGTGAAGACCAATATGAAAACGTTGAACCCAGTCGTATCGGGCTCTCTGCTGTTGCTCAGCATATTTGGTCAGAGAGAAGCTGCTAACTGGATATTTTTTCGGCGGGATCGCCTCCAGCGTGACACTGCTGTCGAAGCCGACTCCGTTGGATCGCAACACCACGCCGTTCATGACAATCTCGGCTGCGACTTCCATAATTCCAGGTCGGGCAGCCGAAACCCAGAACTGAAAAATCTGTACCGGGTCAGAGTCGTCGCTTATCCGGTTATACGTGACGCGCGGGACTTCAGTCAGCCGAGTTGCACCCCCCGTCATTTCGTGAGCATAACGGTTCTCCTGAAGCGATACGCTCCAGTCTCCCTCCAGCGGCCGAGAGCCGTTATAGGCGATCAATCGCAGCGACTGCAACGCCGGATGTCCATACAGTGACGCGCCGTCGCCATTGTTATCGATGCCGTGAAGAAGAACCAATACACGCACCTGCATGCGACCGTTGGCATAGAGCACCTTGTGCTGGCCAGAATTTGCGGCGTCGAGTTTCACCTCGATACGGGAGATATCAACTTGTTCATCAATCATTTTACGATACCTTGCTGGTTGATAGATTTCGCCCTTTAAGGACTCAGCAAAGTATTGAGGCTTAACTTAAATTAAAACAGCCGAGACATTCGACAAATTATGAGAAGGCAATAATTTAACATCTCCATCACCAACTTACACAAATACTCACACACTCAAAAATTGCAAATATCACGACGCAAACTTTAACAACCTCATCCCTGAACCTCTGATTCCAGCACGCGGGGACTTTTCTCCCCTTCTGACTTAAGCTACACAGAATCAGAAGGGGAAGTCACCGGACAGCTACCCTTGTCAGTATATGTTATGAAGATAAAGAATCCGTCACCTTTACCAACATTTCAGTCACTGTCCGACCCTGTCGAAATCCCGCTTTCAGAAGATTCACTATCGGAGTCAGATTGTGAAACCACATCCTCCACCTGGATTTCCACCTTCCGATCCATACTGGAGTTTTCTAAATACTGACTAATCCGTTGCCTTGACGCTTCACTCAGCGGGTTATTCACTAAACCAACGAACAGATCCTGAGTATCCGGTATCTCAAACAACTCATATCCCACGTCGGAAATATTATTATCATGCAACGCCACGACACCCAGTTTCCTTAGCGCATCTATGCCTGAAGGTACGTTGGAAAGATTTGCGTTGCTCAGCATCAATCCGGTTAAACCTGCCATGTAGCCTACCTGCGGAGCAACTGTCAGAGGGTTGTTTGCCAGATTCAATCGGGTAAGCGTTTCGATTCTGGACAATCCCTCAACGGTGACCTCGGATAGTGTTAGCGAGCACCCGTCCAGTGTTAGCTCGCTTAACTGGCGCATTTGAAATATTCCTGATGGGAATTCCCCGATTTCAATGCCAAAAATCCCTATTGATTGAACATTGGGAAAACTGTCAAGAAACGCCCCCATCCGTGCGCCCGGTTTTTCTACGGTCAGGATCAACTCCGTTACATATTCAAATCTGGTGGAAAGCCTTGGTAACTCACCCGAAAAATCGACATAGTAAGAAAAATGATAGTCTCCCTCCCCCCACTTTGACACCGACTTGCGCTGCCAGATATCTCGCAGCTTTGCGCTGAATCGCTCGCGAGCCTGGCGTCGCTCCGCCTGTGTGGTAGCGCCGTCTGGTTCCGATACCAGGGTATGAGGTGGCGGCCCATCGGCATTCCATATCGCCAGTTCATCGCACAACGTCGCAAACTCTTTTTCCAGACGAATCAATACACCGGCCGGATCATTCTTCAAACGTTCGTTGATGAACTTTGCCGCCTCCTCGTGCGAAAGCTGCGGATAAAGATCATGTACCCGCTCCACGACGGACTTTGTCGATGCCGGTTGGCTGTCTCCCCCCCCATGCAACTGACCCCTTTGCCCGAATTGCACGGTGCCAAGGTCGACCTGGGGTAGCGGTGCGAGCCCGAGCAATTTGCTCACGGCTGCGCGCGTCGGCAGCGGCTGGGCACGGATCAATTGTCGCAGCGCTGCACCACCGTCTTTTGTCACACCGAGTAGCTGGCGTTGTTCGGGCAGCAACAGCAAAAAGAGTACCGAACACAGATCTTTCGATCCCTGAGGTGAAGAGCCATCGCCACGGTGAGTGGCATAACCATCATTCTGGCGAATCAGTACGTGACGAAACGGTGAACGGGCATCGCCTATAGCGCCCAGAACGTCAGAGTCCGTCGCCCCCCGGCGAATCTCGATACGCATTTGCTGCGGCCAATTGGCAAGGTTGCCGAGCATATGCAGCATTAATCGATCACTGTCCGGGTTCGATACTGCCTCTAAATAAAGGCCTTCCCCGGCCCTGGCCAGACGGATTTCCCGCAGGGCTACCAGGATCTCTTGCGCAACTCGCTGTGGCATGCCCGGTTGATTGTGCATATGCAAACGCTCGCTGGCGCTGGTGGTGCGCCATATCGCTTGTGCGGCAGTTTTCGGCAGACCCGGAAATACCCGGCGCATGCGAAGAGTGTTTTCATCACAGTCGGCTTCGAACGCTTCTTCCAGGTTTTTGAACCGGCCGAACCGCTCAGAGGGTATCTGGTGCCCCTCTGCCTGAATCAGGTGATCAAGTTCGAATCGCCTGATGGTGTCCTCCAGCAAAAAAGGTGCGGGACGCTCATTGACGAGCACATCGCGCAGTAACGATTCAGTGACCCCGCTCACGGCTAACATGCGTCCGACCGTCGCGTCGCTGAACTGCGCTACGGAACGGCCCATCTGGCGAAAAAGCTGTGCGGTTTGCGCTGATATAGAATCGAGAAAAATGACGCTCTGGCTATCGAGCGGGCGCCACAACTGCCCCTCCTCGCCCGGTATCAGCCATGGACCGGAGGGCTCGAGTTCGCGGGAGTTTGTTGCCCTGAACAGGCCGCTGCCTGGATCGGTGACGACCTGAACAAACTGACCATCGGCAATCGCGACATATTCGCGCCCCTTGAATATCCAGACGCCCCGAGAGCCGACCTTCATCAAACTCGTGGGCGCCAGCACCCGGAAACCCGCCAGCGCCTCGCCCGCTGTGGCATGAATCAATTCATCTGCGACGGGATTCATCAGACTGACGCTGATCGCCTGCTCGGGATTAACCGAATCCACAATCGCAGGTTTCGGCCTGATCTCCGCAAGTCGAGGCTCGGTAAGGTGCGGCAGTGGTGAGAGGACTGTTTCGCTGTCCAACGGCCGTCGCGAGCCGTCAGCGTCGAGATCCGGTTTTTTCGAAAGGCCGGTTGCAGGGTTGCGGGGTGGTTTGCCAACCATTAATGCTCATCCTTGAGTGGTGGTGTGCTGGCTCCACAGCACCGCGGAGCCAGCAAACGTTTGTCTGTAAAGTATCGAACTTCAATCAATCATGGGATTGCCGAAGTTTCAGCTTACAGACTTTCACCCTCTGCAGCGGCATATATATCTACCACTTGTAACAGCTCAAGTTCGTCGCGCTGAAGTTATCCGCGCTCCAAATAAAATTGGCGCGCTGCAAAATCCGTACGAAGGGCAAGTTTATGCTCAGTACCATACTGATCGATGGCCTGAAAGTGAAATACTTCAGCGTCGCTGCTTGCTGGCTCAATAGTGGAATACCCGGAGAGCGCCTGCACCACGGTCAACTCCCCGTCTCTGTCACTGACCTTGACCGAATAGCGTTTCTTCTTGGTTGATAAATATAACCAGCCCTGCGCGCCGAAACTGAGTACATCGGAGAGCGGCGGGCCGTCGAACGGCAACCATACTTCCTGCGTCTTTTGTTCAGGCAGAACAAAGATGCCTTGAAGATGATTGGTTGAAGACTCCCGCAGCTTGTTACCTTTGGCAAACAAACGGCTGCCCCGGCCGCCTTCCGAAATCCAGTCCACCAGTTTGATTTGCTGCCCGCCCTGCGGATACAGCCCCAGATAATAGTTCCAGATGCGATTGCCTGGCTCTTCGTTCCCGCGCCGGACCGAGTACCAGCGGAAACTGTCGATGGAATAGGCAACGGGTTCCTTCGCAATCAGGCTCACGCTGCTGTCGTGGACACTGGAAAGCGTCGTGCCGTTACTACGGATGACCTGCTGGTTTACCGTCACACGTGCGGCAACCTGGGTTTCTCCGGCACCGGCCGAAGATACCCAGAAGGTCCGTACCTGCGGATGCACGGAGTCATCCTCATCGGGCACGGTATTGCCGCTGTAGTGCGACTCCAGGGTGAATCTACCTTGCTCATCGCTGGCCTTCCAGCCATTGCTCAGCGGTTGGCCGCTGCTGTAATGAATGAGGCTGATGCTGTCTATCACTTCGGCCGGAACATGAACCGCATTGCCATCGGCATCGGCACCCGCTACAAGTACTTGCACTTTGACTTGCATGCGGCCATTGCCGAAAAGTTCTTTGCTGCGCGTGCTTTCTGCCGCATCGAATTTAACTTTCAGCAATGTAAGGCTTTCAAAAGCCCCGATCATGGCTGGCTGAACCTGTGTTTCTTCCGTGACTTCACCCATGTTTGCACTTCCTTTGCTTTCGTATGATTTCAGAAAATCGACATCAGAGTTGATGTCCCTGAATTAATAACATTCAGCGCAAAGAAAGCGAAAAGCAAAACTGTAAGAAACATGCATTTACGCAGGCACGATTACAGCAAAAAAACCTGCTTGCCCCAATCGGAATCAGTGTTCGTCGTTATAAACGAACTTAGGCATTTCCCAGTGAAAACGAATGGCCAAAAGACGTAACAGAAATCCGCCAAACAGAGTAATCAGAATCGCTTGCTCGCCTGGCACATTCAAGTACAGACACAGCATGTAGCACCACGCTGCGGCGAAGGAAACGCTCGCATAAAGCTCACGTCGAAAGATAAGCGGAATGTCATTGCAGAAGATGTCACGCAGGATGCCGCCGAACACCCCGGTGATCACGCCGCTGACCGAGGCCACCAGCATGCCGTGGCCCATTTCCAGCGCGGTCATACAACCGATCAGAGTGAACGCCACCAGACCGACCGCATCGAGTACCAGAAACAGTGAACGCAGGTGACGCATCCAGCGCGCAGTGAATACGGTAAACATCGCCGCGACCGACGTCAGCACCAGGTACTCCGGGTGTTTGACCCAAGTCAGCGGGTAATGCCCCAGCAACACGTCGCGCACCGAACCGCCGCCCAGCGCCGTGATGCAAGCGATCAGCACCACGCCGAACCAGTCCATGCCGCGGCGGCCGGCAGACAACGCGCCAGTCATGGCTTCGGCGGTAATGGCGATCAGATAGAGCATCAGCAGCATGATGGCGGTCCAGACAGGAAGGCGCGCAGTCTAGCCATTTCATCACCGCACCAGAAGAGGGCAGAGGCGCATTGCCCTTTTCTGGCCAGGGAGCTTGCTCCCGCTGGAGGGCGAAGCACTCCCGTGCATTTTTCAGGCATACGGGACAGGCAGATTTACGACTGCTACGCAGCCGGGCGGGAGCAAGCTCCCTCGCCACAAAAACCTATCAAGCGCATCAGAACTTGATGAAATGCTTGCGATAGTGCTGCAACTCGGCGATCGATTCGCGAATGTCGTCCAGCGCCAGGTGGGTGCTGCCCTTCTTGAAGCTGTCGCGCACGTCCGGTGCCCAGCGCGCGGCCAGTTCCTTGAGCGTCGAGACGTCGAGGTTGCGGTAATGGAAATAGCTTTCAAGCGCTTTCATGTGGGTATAAAGGAAGCGCCGATCCTGGCAGATGCTGTTGCCGCAGATCGGTGACTTGCCCTTCGGCACCCACTGTTCCAGAAAGGCGATGGTCTGGGCTTCGGCTTCGGCCATGCTGATACGGCTGTCACGTACACGCTGGGTCAGGCCGGAGTTGCCATGGGTGCGAGTGTTCCATTCATCCATGCGCGCGAGCACTTCGTCGCTGTGGTGAATGGCGATCACCGGACCTTCGGCCAAGGTGTTGAGGTCGCTATCGGTAACGATAGTGGCCATTTCGATGATCACGTCGTTGTCCGGGTCCAGACCGGTCATTTCCAGGTCGATCCAGATCAGGTTCTGCGGGTTTTGCATATTCGGGCTCCTAGGCAATGCTGCGCAGTTTAGCCTAGGCCGGCGGCCGGGCGTGCTAAACTCGCGGCCGTTTTACCTAATCGCTGCATTCTTCAGACGGAACACCCATGGCCAAACGCCAACTCAATCGTCGCCAAAACTGGCGCATCGAAAAGATTCAAGGCGAGCGCGCCGCACGCGCTGCCAAACGCGAGTCCTCGGCGGTCGAAGCCCTCGAGGGCGGCGACCTGGGCCCGGAACAGCACGGTCTGGTGATTGCCCACTTCGGCGTGCAGGTTGAGGTCGAGGCCACCGACGGCGAACTCGCCGGACAAGTGTTCCGCTGCCATTTGCGCGCCAACCTGCCGGCGCTGGTGACGGGCGACAAAGTCGTCTGGCGTGCCGGCAACCAGGGCATCGGTGTGATCGTCGCGCAACTGCCGCGCAGCACCGAACTCTGCCGTCCGGACAGCCGGGGCCAGCTCAAGCCGGTGGCGGCCAACGTTGACATGATCGTCATCGTTTTTGCGCCGCTGCCCGAGCCCCACGCCAACTTGATCGATCGCTACCTGGTCGCTGCCGAACACGCCGGCATCCGTCCGTTGCTGCTGCTGAACAAATTCGATCTGATCGACGAACACAACGCCCCGGCCCTCAACGCGCTGCTGGCGGTGTATCGCACACTGGGTTATCCGGTGCTGGAAGTCTCGGCGCATCACGGCAATGGCATGGAACAGCTGCAACAGCAGCTCGACGGACGCATCAGCGTATTCGTCGGCCAGTCCGGGGTGGGCAAGTCGTCGCTGGTCAACAGCCTGCTGCCGGACGTTGAGACCCGCGTCGGACCGTTGTCCGAACTGTCCGGTCAGGGCACGCACACCACGACGACCGCACGCCTGTTTCACTTCCCCGGCGGCGGTGAGCTGATCGACTCCCCGGGCATCCGCGAATTCGGCCTGGGCCACGTCAGCCGCGCCGACGTCGAAGCCGGCTTCATCGAGTTTGACGACCTGCTCGGCACCTGCCGTTTCCGCGACTGCAAGCACGACCGCGAGCCGGGTTGTGCGCTGCTCAAGGCGCTGGAAGACGGCCGCGTGCAACAGCAGCGAATGAACAGCTACCGCTCGATCATCGCCAGCCTGCCCGAAAACAACCATTAAACAGGCGCACCGGCGGCCCCTTCCCCACGGGCTGCCGGTTGTCGGATCACACCTGACAAAACCCTGCCAAACTTAAACGTCAGATCTTTCCGAAAGACCTGCACTCGTTCGCTTGCAGGGCTTTTCTGTTTCGCCGCGCGGATCTTGTGAGCGCGCTCCAGAAGCCTACATTCGGGTCCTCCTTCGCACTTTCGCGACTTCCGAGGACCCTATGCAAACCTACCATTTGTTCATCAGCCACTCGTGGAACTACTCAGACAGCCACGACAATCTGGTCCGTCTGCTCAACGCCCATCCGACGTTCACCTACAAGAATTTTTCCGTGCCGCCGCACAACCCTATCGTCGGCGCGCGCACGGACAAGCAACTTGAAGAAGCCATCGAAAACAAGATTCGCCCCTGCTCGGCAGTGCTGATCATGGCCGGCATGTATTCGACCTACAGCAAATGGATCAACAAGGAAATCGAGATCGCCAAACGCATGGGCAAGGTGATCATCGCGATCAAGCCCTTTGGTGCCGAACGTATTTCCACGGTCGTGCGCAATGCGGCTCATGCCGAGTGCGCGTGGAACACCAACAGTATCGTCAGCGCGATCCGCCTGCACACGGCGGTGTAACCATGCGCAAGGGACTGTTTATCGGCATCAATGATTACTCGAACATTTCTGCGCTGAGCGGCTGCTGCAACGACGCCATGGCCATGGCCTCGGTGCTGAAGACCGACGCCAATGGCGACCCCAACTTCAAGAACATCGTGCTGACGTCCGCTGAAGATTATCTGAGTCGAGAGAAACTGGAGGACCAGATTCGCGAGCTGTTTTCCGGCGACTGCAACGTCGCACTGCTGTATTTCGCCGGACACGGCGGCTTCGATGCCGACACTGATGAAGGCATGCTGATCCCACAGGACTACCGCAGCGCCAAGGACGGCGTCCGTATCAGCGACGTCCTCAATTGGGCCAGCAAAGCCACGCGCATCAAAAACAAAGTGATCATTCTCGACTGCTGCCAAAGCGGCTCGGCCGGCGAGGTGCGCGCCTTGCGCAGTGAAAGCAGCACGGTCTGCGAAGGCATGACGATTCTGACCGCCTGCAAGAAAGAGCAGCCGGCGCTGGAGGGCGCGCAGCACGGCGTGTTTACCGGCCTGCTTTTGCAGGCGTTGCACGGCGGCGCCGCGAACATCCTCGGCAAGATCACTCCCGGCAGCCTGTATTCCTTCGTCGATAACGCCCTCGACGCCTGGGAACAGCGCCCGGTGTTCAAGACCAACGTTTCGCAGTTCATTTCCCTGCGTGAAGTCTCGCCGCTGATCCCCAAGGAAATCCTGCGCAAACTGCCCGACTGGTTCGCCGAGGCCGAGTCAGTCTTCGCGCTGGACCGAAGCTATGAACCTACCGAAGCGACCTTCGACCCGGCGCACGGCGAAATTTTCGCTCAGTTGCAGAAATGCAACCGCCACAGCCTGATCGAACCGGTCGACGCCGAGCACATGTACTACGCCGCGCTCAACGCCACCGGCTGCCGTCTCACCGCCCTCGGCGCCTATTACCGCGAACTCGCTCTGAAAGGACACTTCTGATGCCCGTATTTATCAGCTACCGCCACATGGATCGCGCCCATGCGATCAACATCAATACGCGCCTGACCCAAGCCAACATCAAGACGTACCTCGACGTGCTGGATCCGGAATCGCAGACCACCGACGACATCACCGGGGTGATCACCCGCAACATCACCGAATGCACGCATTTGCTGGCAGTGGTTTCAGAGAAAACGGCGTTGTCGTGGTGGGTGCCGTTTGAAATTGGTGAGGCGACCATTAGCAACCGACGGATCTGTACGTTCAAAACCGGGCCGGCTGAACTGCCGATCTATCTGGACAAGTGGCCAAAGCTGAGCACGGCCAGC
Organism: Pseudomonas sp. SWRI99; assembly: GCF_014270125.1. NCBI lineage: Bacteria > Pseudomonadati > Pseudomonadota > Gammaproteobacteria > Pseudomonadales > Pseudomonadaceae > Pseudomonas > Pseudomonas sp. SWRI99. Next base: position 79,083 of record NZ_JABWQR010000027.1, read on the forward strand.
GATCTGAATTTCTTTATCGAGGCGTATCGCGAGGAGGTGTCGAACAAGCGGTCGATGGCCCTGGATTCAATCAGCGAGTCGGTGAAGGGAGCTTACAAGCGCAATGCGGAGATGTTTCATGAACAGCTGAAAAACCGGATTCGCCGCGGGTTCTAGAATCTCCTCACTTTTGAAAAGCCCCGTGAGGGGTGGCCGCTGATCAGGCAAAAAAAAACCGACATCGCTGTCGGTTTTTTTTGATCACTGCTTCGGCGCTGGCGCCGCCGCGCCCGGGTCAGCAGGTTTAGGCGCGGCGTCATCGAACAGATTCAAGCGTTCACGCAACTCGTGAGCCGGCACTGGCTGCTTGTCCGCCGGCAGCGCGTTCGGGTCGACCGGGGCTGCCGGAGCGGCGCCGTTCTGACTCTGATCGGCAGGCTTCGCCGCATCAGCACCTTGCGCACCTTCGATGGCCGCCTGGGCTTTCTTGGTCAGCACGACGATGTCGATACGGCGGTTGACCGGGTTGAACGGGTTGTCCCGGTCGAACAATGCCGACGAGGCGTAACCGACCACTCGCGCCACCTGCGCATCGGGATAACTGCCGGCGACCAAGGCACGCCGAGCGGCGTTGGCGCGGTTGGCCGACAGTTCCCAGTTGCCGTAATCGCCCGTGCCAATGTACGGCTTGGCGTCGGTGTGGCCGCTGATGCTGATCTTGTTCGGCACCGCTTTGATGGTGTCGGCCATGGCCAGCAGAATGTCTTCGAAGTACGGTTTCAGGCGTGCGGAGCCGGAGTCGAACATCGGCCGGTTCTCGGCATCCATGATCTGGATGCGCAAGCCGTTCGGCGTGATTTCGAAGAGGATCTGATCCTTGAACTTTTGCAGCTGCGGGTTCTCGTCGACCTTGTTCTGCAGTTCTTGCAGCAACAACTCCAGCCGCTCCTTCTCAACCTGCTCGGCCATGCCTTCAACCTGTTCGGTATCGACCGTGACCTTGTCCGGTTGCGGCTGCGACTTCACTTCCGGGTTGAGGGTGTTTTCCGGGGCCAGGGTTGGCGTACCGCCCAGGTCGATGATGTACGGCGTGCCGCTTTCGGAGAAACCGACCGGGTCCTTGAAGTAACCGGCGATGGCGATCTTCTGCTCCGGCGTCGCGGTGGAGAGCAGCCACAACACCAAAAAGAACGCCATCATCGCCGTCGCAAAGTCGGCGAAGGCGATTTTCCAGGCCCCGCCGTGGTGCCCGCCGGCAATGCGCTTGACGCGCTTGACTATGATCGGCTGATTATTTTCCATGTCTTAACGACCGCGAACCGCTTGTTCCAGCTCGGCGAAGCTCGGACGGTGGGCCGGATACAGAACCTTGCGCCCGAACTCGACCGCCAGCGACGGCGGCATGCCGGACGCCGAAGCCACCAGCGAGGCCTTGATGGCTTCGTAGACGTTGAGTTCTTCCTTGGCATCGTGGGCCAGGGAGTGCGCCAGCGGGCCGAAGAATCCGTACGCCGCGAGAATACCGAAGAACGTACCGACCAGTGCCGCCCCCACGTGCAGACCAATCGACGCCTGGTCACCTTCGCCCAGCGACGCCATGGTCACCACGATACCGAGTACCGCCGCGACGATACCGAAACCGGGCATGCCATCAGCGATACCGTTGACCGCGTGCGATGGGTGTTCGAGGTCTTCCTTCAGGCTGTACAACTCCATGTCGAACAGGCCTTCGAGTTCGTGCGGAGCCATGTTGCCGGAGGACATGATGCGCAGGTAATCGCAGACGAACGCGGTCATGCGTTCATCCTTGAGCACCGCCGGGTACTTGGCGAAGATCGGGCTCGCGGCGGCATCTTCGATGTCGCCTTCGATAGCCATCATGCCTTCGCGGCGGCTCTTGTTGAGGATCTCGTAGATCAGGCCGAGCACTTCCAGGTAGAAGGTGTGGCTGAAGCGCGAGCTGAACATGCTCAGGGATTTCTTGAGCACGTGCATCGTCATATAACCAGGGTTGGCCTGGAGGAACGCGCCAAGGGCCGCACCGCCGATGATCAACACCTCGAAGGGCTGGATCAGGGCGGCAATCTTGCCGTGGGAGAGCACGTATCCGCCGAGCACGCTCGCGAATACGACGATGATGCCGATAATTTTAGCCATAGGTAGAAGGTACTTACTTAAGTCGGGTTCAAGGTCATATTCGGAAGTTAAAAAATCTCTTCTTCTACTTATCGGCAAAACTGCGCCAGACTATAGCCAGTTCAGGCGAAAAGCCAATTTAGCCCATGCCGGGCGCGTCTACAGTCAGTGAAGATCTTGTCCAGACATGGCTAATGAAACGAACGTCCCATCCGCAATCCCGACCACCATCGCCGGCTGGGTCAAGCTGCTCGACAGCGTCCCCCTGCCCGTGCCGCAAGAGGCACACGACAAAGTCTGCCGGGCGATCCGTGACAATCGCAGCTCGCTGCGCGACATCGCCGACCTGATGCAGGACAGCCCGGCGCTGGCCTTGAGCATCATCCGTGAGGCGAATCGTCACACCCACGGCGCCATGGCTGCGCCGGCGGAAAACCTTGAGGTCGCGATCAATCGCCTGGGCCTGGCCCGCACCGAAGAACTGCTGGCGCGCCTGCCCGCCGCACCGCACATGCAGATCCCCAAGGCCCTGCGCCAGCTGCAAATGATCAGCCAGCACGCGACGCAACAGGCCAACGGTTTTTTCGCCAGTCGCCTGGCGCGGCTGTGGCAGGATATCCATTGGGGCAGCCTGCTGTTTCTCTCGCCGTTGTGGCCGCTGGCGCTGATCTTTCCCCGATTGCTCGAAGAATGGGAACTGCGGGTTATCCACAAGGGTGAACCGGCACAGGCCGTCGAGAAGCAACTGTTCGGTGTGCGCCTGCTGAGCATCGCGGCGGCGCTGGTGGAAGCCTGGCACCTGCCGATCTGGGTTCAGCAAGGCTACAAATTGCTGCTTGGTGAGCAGCGCGAGCTGGTCAAAGTGCTGCGCATTGCCCGCGACAGCGAGCATCCGCTGCGCCAGCAAAATCGCCTCGACGAAGACCCGACCCTGCGTCGCTGGCTCAATCAGCCGGCCAATACCGTGCTGCTGGCAAACGGCCTGGCACTGTCGGCGCAACAGGCCTGGGACTGTCCGCACAGCGCGCGCTGGCAATACCTGACCAGCCTTTACTTGCAGATGCCGATGGACGAGGTGCAGCAACAACTGCACCAGCAGGCCGCGAACAGTGCCCGTCATCACGCCATGCCCGATCTCTGGCATCCAGCGGTAGCGCTGCTGTGGCCGTGGGGCGCCCGGCGCTTGCCTGCGGGAATGTTACCGGCGGCAGCGCCGAACGCCGAAGACTTGAGCCAGTGGCGTCGGCAATGCGCCGAACTGCTGGCCGAACCCAGCCGTTTCACCAACGCCATGAGCCTGACCGTCGCCGCACGTGACGCACTGGTGGCCAGCGGCATGCGCCGGGTGATGGTGCTGATGGCTGATCGCACCCATTCGACGCTGCGCGTGCAGCAGGCCGCCGGCCTGCCAAAAGAAGCCGCGGCGCTGAGTTTTGCCGTCAGCCAAAGCAAGGTCCTGCAACGCCTGCTCGCCCAGCAGGCGCAAGTGCGGATCACCCCTGAGAACAACGCGCAGTTTTCCGCGCTGCTGCCGCCGAGCCTGCGCACGCTGTTTCGTGGCGAGCATCTGTTTCTGCGTTCGCTGGTCAATAACGGTCGGGTGATCATGATCGTTGTCGCCGATCAGGGTGGCGGGCCGTTCGCCGAGATCACCGTGCAAGCCTTCGGCAAAACCGCGCAGTGCATCGAAAAAGCCCTGCACAGCTTTAGCAGCCGTGGCCGATGAGGCTGCGCTACAATCCTCCCCTTTGTGCTCTGGAGACCTCACATGTCTGACTTCTCTAGCTTGCCGCTCGTCATCGAGCCGAGCGACCTGCTCCCGCGTCTCGAGTCTGACAACCTGATTCTGGTGGACCTGACCAGCGCAGCCCGCTATAGCGAAGGCCATTTGCCCGGCGCACGCTTTGTCGACCCGAAACGTACCCAGCTCGGCCAGCCGCCGGCGCCGGGGCTGCTACCGGCCAAAGCCGATCTGGAAGCGCTGTTCGGCGAGCTGGGCCATCGCCAGGACGCGGTCTACGTGGTGTATGACGACGAGGGTGGCGGCTGGGCCGGACGCTTTATCTGGCTGCTCGATGTGATCGGTCACGACAAATACCACTATCTGGACGGTGGCCTGCCGGCATGGCTGGCCGCAGGCATGCCGATGTCGATCCAGGTGCCGGCGGCCGTTGGCGGCCCGGTATCGCTGACGCTGCACGATGAGCCGACCGCCACCCGCGAATACTTGCAAAGCCGTCTCGGCGCCGCCGATCTGGCGATCTGGGATGCGCGCGGGCCGCTGGAATATTCCGGTGAGAAGGTCCTCGCCGCCAAGGGCGGACATATCCCCGGTGCGGTCAATTTCGAATGGACTGCCGGGATGGACCAGACCCGTCAGCTACGCATTCGCAAGGACATGCCACAGATACTCGAACAGCTCGGGATCACCAAGGATAAAGAAATCATTACCCACTGCCAGACCCATCACCGGTCGGGCTTCACTTATCTGGTGGCCAAATCCCTCGGGTATCCGCGGGTCAAGGGCTACGCCGGTTCATGGGGCGAATGGGGCAACCACCCCGACACGCCTGTCGAGATTCAAGCTTCCAAGGACAACTAATGAAAGAGCGTCTGTTTATCCTCAGCCAATACCTGCTGCCGCACCACTTGCTGTCACGTCTGGCCGGCTGCATTGCCGAGTGCCGCGTGCGCTGGTTCAAAAATGCCTTCACCCAATGGTTCGCCAAGCGCTATCAGGTGGACATGTCCCAGGCGCTGGTCGAAGACCTGACCGCTTACGAGCACTTCAATGCATTCTTCACTCGTGCGTTGAAAGACGGCGCGCGTCCGCTGGACGAAACCCCAGGCGCGATTCTCAGCCCGGCCGACGGTGCGGTCAGCCAGCTCGGTCCGATCGAACACGGTCGCGTATTCCAGGCCAAGGGCCACAGTTTCAGCGTGCTGGAGCTGCTCGGTGGTGATGCGGCCAACGCCGCGCCGTTCATGGGCGGCGACTTTGCCACCATTTACCTGTCGCCGAAGGACTACCACCGCGTGCACATGCCGCTGGCCGGCACCCTGCGTGAAATGGTCTACATCCCGGGCCGGATTTTCTCGGTCAACCAGACCACCGCCGAAAACGTCCCGGAACTGTTCGCCCGCAACGAGCGAGTGGCGTGCATCTTCGACACCGAGCGCGGGCCGATGGCTGTGGTGCTGGTCGGCGCGATGATCGTCGCTTCGATCGAAACCGTATGGGCCGGTCTGGTCACGCCGCCCAAGCGCGAACTGAAAACTTTCCGCTACGACGAAGCCGCCCGCGCGCCGATTCATCTGGAAAAAGGTGCTGAACTGGGGCGCTTCAAGCTGGGTTCGACGGCTATCGTGCTGTTCGGCCCGGATCAGGTGAAGTGGGCTGAAGGGCTGGTGGCTGGTTCGCCGGTGCAGATGGGCCAGGGTCTGGCACTGCCGAAAGTGTGACAACCTTTGCGGAAGCAGCCAGCGCTGCTTCCGCAAAGTGCTGTATTTGCTGCTATGGTTTTTGGCATGAGCCAGACCATATCCTCCCCCCAGTTGCGTGCTCCTACTCCTACCCAATCGCGTCTGTCGTTTTGCGACGCCAGCCCGCGCGACCTCAAGCGCTGGATCGCCGGCCTGCCCAAGGCCAACATCGGCGAAACCGCCCGCCTGCTCTATCAAGGCCTGGGCGAACTCAACGTTTTCCTAACCCCCAGCAATAATCGTCTGCAACTGCTGGAGCTGTTGCGGCCCGAGGTGTATTTCGTCTGCCAGCATCTGGAACGGCACTTTCTGCATCAGGCGATCATGCTCGATGAGCGCTCGCGCAAGGTCAGCAACCTGTGTCAGGCGCTGCAAGGCCATCTGGCGATCGGCTACAAACAGATCGCCCTGCGCATCGCGCCGAAGTACAGCAAGGACCGCGCAGCACTGGTCAGCACCGCGCTGCAACGCGCCGCTCATGCACTCAAGGGACAATTGGTGCGCGCCACGCAGCTGTACAGCTCACCGCCCGAACAGGTGTGGTTCGAACTGCATCAGTTGTATCGCAGCGCCACCGAATTGCAGTTGCAACAGCGCCCGGTGCGCGATGACCTGGCCTTTCTGACCAGCGAACTGAGCGTCGAACAGACCTACGTCGCCGCCCTGTTGCTGGGCAGCGCTCGTTGCAACCAGCTGCGTCAGAGCCAGATTGCCCGGCTTGCCGAGGTAATCGAGCCATGGAGTGCTCTGCTCAAGCTAAATCCGGGCCGCGCCGACGGCGGTTTGTTTGCGATCAGCCCGGACCTCGACGTCGGTCCGCGCTACCGGAAGATGTTTCGCAGCGAACAACAGAGCGCACTACTGGGCTTCGACCCACAACCGCTGGTCCAGCAGCTCGAAACGCACTTGCTGCACCAGCCGACCTCGCCGCCCTTGCCCATCTCCGCCGGCCTGAGCGTCGACACCCTGCAACATCTGCACGCTACTTGGGGACAGACTGCCGAACGCAGCTTTCAGCGCATTGCCGGTCAAGGCGCATTGACAGTGTGCGTCGGCATGAGTGCGTTGCATTTCTATCTCGCCGGCGAGCGTACCTTCAGCGAACTGCTCAAGCACCCCGGCGCCCGTGCGGCGAATTTCAGCCGCGTGGTCGCCAAGGGTGAAAAGGACAGCTGGAGCCAAGCGTTTGACGCGGCACCGCAAGGCAACGATGAGTTGCTGCCTTATGAGGAAATCCAATACGACCAATTGGCCGAAGACGAAAGCCCAGGCCATGCGCCGAACTATCCAACCTACGCCTTGCCCGTAATCAACCACAGCCCCGGCGGTTATTGCCTGGCCTGGCCAAGCGAGGTACCGGCCGAATTGCAGGCCGGGGAAATGCTCGGCATTCAGGACAGCGAGAGCAAGGGCTGGAGCATTGCGGTGATTCGCTGGATTCGTCAGGTGCGCGGCAGCGGTACGCAGATGGGCATTGAACTGGTTGCGCCACACGCCCAGCCCTGTGGACTGCAACTGGTGCATACGAAGGACGATCACAGTCAGTACTTGCGCGGTTTATTGCTGCCGGAAATCAGCGCAATCGATGTGCCGGCGACGGTGCTCGCGCCGCGCCTGCCGTTTCAGGAGGGCAACAAGGTGGTCATCAACACACAAGGCGAAGAACACCGCGCCGGACTGGATCGGCGGGTGGCGAGTACGCACAGTTTCAATCAGTTTGCGTATCGCTCGCTGGAGGCTGCGCAAAATGCCGGGGGTGAGGAAGATTTTGATTCGTTGTGGAAATCGCTCTAGACCGAGGTGCGGCCTTCGCGAGCAGGCTCGCTCCCACAGGGGAATGAGGTCTCCTGTGGGAGCGAGCCTGCTCGCGAAAACGGCCGGATCAATCGATAGAAGACTTAGAGCTGACCGTCGCGATCGCGCAAGCCCAGCAGATACAACACTCCATCCAGCCCCAGCGTTGAGATCGCCTGCTTCGCCGACTGCTTGACCAGCGGCTTGGCGCGAAACGCTACGCCCAGCCCGGCAATCGCCAGCATCGGCAGGTCATTCGCGCCGTCGCCGACCGCGATGGTCTGCTCCAGACGCAGGCCTTCTTTGTGCGCCAGTTCCCTGAGCAGATCGGCCTTGCGTTGCGCATCGACGATCGGCTCGATCGCCACGCCGGTGCACTTGCCGTCGACCACTTCCAGCTCGTTGGCGAACACGTAGTCGATGCCAAGCCTGGCTTGCAGTTGCTTGGCGAAATAAGTGAAGCCGCCGGACAGGATCGCGGTTTTGTAGCCCAGGCGCTTGAGTTCGGCGAACAGGGTTTCGGCGCCTTCGGTCAAGCGCAGCGAGGCGCCGATCGAGTCGAGCACGCTGACGTCCAGACCTTTGAGCAAGGCCAGGCGCTCTTTGAAACTGGCGCGAAAATCCAGCTCGCCGGCCATGGCCCGCTCGGTGATTTCCGAGACCCGATCGCCGACGCCGGCGGCCTTGGCCAGTTCGTCAATCACTTCCGCCTCGATCAGGGTCGAGTCCATGTCGAACACCGCCAGACGCCGATTGCGGCGAAACAGCGAATCTTCCTGGAAGGCGATATCGACATTCAACGCCTGCGCGACGCTGAGGAATTCGGCGCGCAGTGCTTGCGGGTCAGCCGCTTCGCCACGCACGGAAAACTCGATGCAGCCTTTGCCCTTGTCAGCTGGCGTGTCCAGCGGCATACGGCCCGACAGACGGTCGATATGATCGATGTTCAAACCATATTTGGCAGTGATCGCACTGACTGCCTGCAATTGGCCGGCGGTCACTTTGCGGGTCAGCAGGGTGACGATATGGCGTTTCTTGCCCTGATTGCCCACCCACTGCTGGTAATCCTCTTCGGACACCGGGGTGAAGCGCACTTGCTGATCCAGTTCGTAGCCCTTGAACAGAATGTCCTTGAGCACCGACTTGCCCTGCTCGGAATCGGGGATTTCAACCAGAATGCCGAACGACAGGGTGTCGTGGATCACCGCCTGACCGATGTCGAGAATGTTCACACCACCTTGTGCCAGGACACCCGTAATGGCCGCTGTCAGACCTGGACGGTCGACTCCCGTGATGTTAATCAGGACGATTTCGCGCAACGCGCACCCCCGCAGCTGGAAAAAAACCGCATTCTACCCACTTTCAGTGACCATCGGGCACCGCGAGCGCTTTGCCGGTCTAGGGCCTGTCGCTATACTGCGCGTCAACTTCACGGACAAAGAGCCGAGCTCAAGTGAACCGGCCCACGCCAGTTAAAACCGATAACTTCTTCCTGCTGATCTTCCGTGCACTGCGCCACCGCCGTGTGCCGATTGCATTGCGCATTGCCAGCCACAACGTGATCCTGGTCGCTCTGGCCCTGGTGATCTATGCCGGGGTGATGGGGCTGCAATTCAAGCAGGCCATGCACGAGCAGGCCGATGCGCTGGGCGAGAGCCTGACCACGCAGACGGCGACATCCGCCACCGAACTGCTGGTGTCCAACGACATCCTCAGCCTCAACGTGCTGCTCAACAACCTGACCAAGAACAAACTGGTGGCCCATGCGGCGATCTACAGCGTGGACAACCGTATCCTCGCCGAGTCCGGTCAGCGCCCCAAGCACAGCCTGTTGGGCGAAGCCGAGGGTATGTACGAGAGCAAGATCACGTTCCAGGACGTGACCGCCGGCCAACTGCGTATCAGCCTCGACATGGATCAGTTCCAGCAGCCGATGACCATCAGCCTGCAAAGCATGGGCATTCTCAGTGCGATTCTGCTGGCGCTTTCGCTGGCCTTGAGCCTGCGTATGGGCCGCTATCTGTCCACGCCACTGCTGCAATTACGCGTGTGGCTGCGCCGGATCGACGAGCACACGCCGGGCATTGATCGTCAGGATGAGATCGGCGATCTGGCGCGCCAGCTGCACGCCAGCTACGCCCCGGAGCCAGCCCCTGAGCCGGAACCTGAATTCGAAGATGAGGACGAGCCGGAATTCGAGGTGCGTAATTTGCGCGATCCGAGTTTTGACGAAACCCGTCCGTTGGCTGCACAGAAACCGGCACCGCGGCACTTGGTCAGCACGGTTGAAGATGACGACGATGATGACGCCTTCGCCGACCTGCGCGACGAATCGCTCAACGGCGCCGTGCAACCGCTCACTCGCAAACCGACCCCGAACGTGCCGCAGCACACCGCCGTGCTGGCTGTGCAACTGGGTTCCCAGGAGCAATTGCGCCGCCTGCCCCGGGCACGTCTGGAAGAGTTGCAGGAGCGCTATCGCGACTGCCTCGAACAAGCCGCCTCGCTGTATCAGGGCGAAATCGAGACCCTGAACGATGGCAGCACGCTGATGCTGTTCCACACCGAAGACAGCGGCGACGATTACCTGACCAACGCGATCTGCTGCGGCGAACTGCTGCGTGCGCTGGGTCATCAATTGCAGATCGAAGTCGCCGACAGCGGCATCACCCTGCAATTGCAATTGGGCCTGACCTTGGGCGATGAGTTGTTCGGCCTGAGCCAGATCGACTTGCTGCTGACCGACTCGGCACAGGATGCCCTGGCCTTGTCGCAGCACAGCCGCAATCTGCTGCTGGTTGAGCGCAAGATCAGCGACGATGCGCTGATCCGTCAGCGCGCGCGGATCCGCCCGATTGCCAGCCCTGAGGGCGCTTGCTGCGTCGAGCGCTTGATGGAGCCTTATCCATCGATGCTGGAACGGCAACTGGCGCGGATGCATGAGCGCCGGGCGTAAATCTTAAGCCCGATACACCAAAGCCCGCCGACACGTGTTTGTCTGCGGGCTTTTTGTTGCCTGACACTGCGCCTTCGCGGGCAAGCCCGCTCCCACAGGGTTTTGCATTCACTCACACATCTGCTGTTCAGCGCAGATCCACTGTGGGAGCGGGCTTGCTCGCGAGGGGGCCTTTAGATGCAAGATCTCTGTTGTCTGACACTGAGCTATCGCGAGCAGGCTCACTCCTACAGGGTTTTGCATTCACTCAGATACCTGCGGCCCAGCGCAGATCCATTGTGGGAGCGGGCTTGCTCGCGAAGGGGGCCTTTAGATGCAAGATCTCTGTTGTCTGACACTGAGCTATCGCGAGCAGGCTCACTCCTACAGGGTTTTGC
>NZ_JABWQR010000028.1:0-87463 GCF_014270125.1 Pseudomonas sp. SWRI99
GAGAAGATCGAACCGTTGAAAGCGCCATACATCACTGCGATTCCAACTCCTTCCAGGCTTCGATGATCTGAAGCAAGCCACTGTCGAAAACCGCATAACTCTTTGAATCTCAAGGAGTTTTCCGTTTCGACTGCGCCGGAAGTGGGGCGAATTATAGACTTCCAGAATTTGCCGTCAACCGTTAATTTCACTTTTCTTTCAATAACTTGCAGATTGGCTAAAAAACAGACAATTCGCCGTCGAATATGAGGAAAAACCAGCGCCTTCTATATAGAAGGAGATCTTAGAGCACCCCAGCGCCCTTAAGCTCAGCCACCGCACCCGCACTGAGACCCAGCACGCGCTGTAAAACTTCCAGCGTGTGCTCGCCTAATAAAGGAGGAGCATGACGATACTCGACAGGCGTCTCTGACAGCCGAATCGGGCTGGCCACTTGAGGCACCAATCCGGCGAGCGCGTGCGGCAGCTCGATAGCCAGACCGCGCGCCTTCACCTGCGCGTCTTCAAATACCTGCGACAAATCATTGATCGGCCCACAGGGCACACCCGCTTGCTCCAACCGGGCTACCCACTCGGCCGTGGTCTTGAAGACCGTGGCCTGGCGGATCAATGGAATCAACACTGCGCGGTTCGCCACTCGCAGCTTGTTCGTCGCGAAGCGCGGATCATCCGCCCACTGCGGCTGCCCCGCCACTTCGGCAAACTTGCGGAACTGCCCGTCGTTACCCACGGTGAGGATGAAGTCGCCATCAGCCGTAGGAAAATCCTGATAAGGCACGATATTCGGATGCGCATTACCCAGACGCTTTGGCGCATTACCTGTGGTCAGGTAGTTCATGGCCTGGTTGGCCAGACAGGCGACCTGCACATCGAGCAATGCCATATCGATATGCTGACCACCGCCATCATGGTCCCGATGGGCCAACGCCGCCAGAATCGCCACCGTCGAATACAGCCCGGTCAGGATATCCGTCAATGCCACCCCAACCTTCACCGGACCAGCCCCTTCATCGCCATCGGGCCGGCCGGTCAAGCTCATCAAGCCGCCCAGCCCCTGAATCATGAAGTCATAGCCGGCACGCTTTGCATACGGTCCGGTCTGGCCGAAGCCGGTGATGGAACAATAGATAAGATTCGGGTTGATCGCTTTCAGCGAATCATAGTCCAGCCCGTACGCCGCCAGACCGCCGACCTTGAAGTTCTCGATAAGAATGTCCGACTTCGCCGCGAGGTCCCGCACCAGCTTCTGCCCTTCGGCACGTGTGAAATCGATGGTCACCGATTGCTTGTTACGGTTCGCCGAAAGGTAATACGCCGCCTCGGACGTATTCTCGCCATACGCATCTTTAAGGAAGGGCGGCCCCCAGGCACGCGTGTCATCACCATTGCCGGGGCGCTCGACCTTGATCACCTCGGCGCCAAGGTCAGCGAGGATCTGCCCGGCCCACGGCCCGGCCAGCACTCGCGATAAATCCAGTACCCGCAGATGCGACAGCGCGCCCATGGTCAGCCCTCCTATTAATAGAACGCCTGCAAACCGGTTTGCGCCCGCCCGAGGATCAAGGCATGAACGTCGTGAGTACCTTCATAGGTGTTCACCACCTCAAGGTTGACCAAGTGACGGGCCACACCGAACTCGTCAGAGATGCCGTTGCCACCGAGCATGTCGCGAGCCATACGGGCGATGTCCAGCGACTTGCCGCACGAGTTGCGCTTCATGATCGAAGTGATTTCGACCGCAGCGGTGCCTTCATCCTTCATGCGCCCCAGACGCAGGCAGCCCTGCAGGGCCAGCGTGATCTCAGTTTGCATGTCGGCCAGCTTCTTCTGGACCAATTGCGTAGCGGCCAAAGGGCGACCGAACTGCTGGCGATCCAGAGTGTACTGGCGCGCGGTGTGCCAGCAGAATTCGGCAGCGCCCAATGCCCCCCAGGAAATGCCATAGCGCGCAGAGTTAAGGCAGGTGAACGGCCCTTTCAGGCCACGCACGTCGGGGAAAATGTTCTCTTCCGGCACGAACACGTTGTCCATCACAATTTCACCGGTGATCGACGCCCGCAGGCCGACCTTGCCATGAATCGCCGGCGCGCTCAGGCCTTTCCAGCCTTTCTCCAGGACGAAGCCGCGGATGTCGCCGGCATCGTCTTTGGCCCAGACCACGAAGACATCGGCGATCGGGCTGTTGGTGATCCACATCTTTGCGCCAGTCAGGCTGTAGCCGCCGTCGACTTTACGCGCGCGGCTAATCATCGCGCCGGGATCGGAACCGTGATTCGGCTCGGTCAGGCCGAAGCAGCCGATCCATTCGCCGGAGGCCAGTTTCGGCAGGTACTTCTGCTTCTGCGCTTCGGTACCGAATTCGTTGATCGGCACCATCACCAGCGAAGACTGCACGCTCATCATCGAGCGGTAGCCGGAGTCGACGCGCTCTACTTCACGAGCGATCAAGCCGTAGCTGACGTAATTCAAGCCGCTGCCGCCGTACTGCTCTGGGATAGTCGCGCCCAACAGGCCGATTTCACCCATTTCACGGAAGATTGCCGGGTCGGTTTTCTCATGTCGGAAAGCTTCGAGGACACGCGGTGCCAGGCTCTGTTGAGCGAACTGCTCGGCGGTGTCGCGGATCATGCGCTCTTCTTCAGTGAGCTGTTGATCCAGCAGCAGGGGATCGATCCAGTTGAAACTCGCTTTACCGCCCATGGGTGTGTCCTCGCAAATCGGGTGAATTAACGTGGCATTGATCCTAGGCGCGGTTCTCGTTGGCGGCAAACGAGGATTTCGCATGCTGTTGTGTGATTTTCTCACTTCGAAACGGCGTAAACTGCCGTTTGCCCGACGTATCAGTGAGATTAACGTACATGCGCAGGAAGATCCCCAGCACTGCCGCTTTGATCAGCTTCGAAGCCGCCGCACGCCACGAGAGCTTTACTAGGGCCGCCGAAGAACTTTCGCTGACTCAGGGCGCGATATGCCGACAGATCGCCAGCCTCGAGGAGTTTCTCGGAGTGGAACTGTTCCGGCGTTCGCGGCGCGGCGTAAAGCTGACCGAAGCAGGCCTTTCCTACAGTCGTCGTGTGGCGACTCAGCTTGATGCCGTCGAGCGCGACACCCTTTCAGTGATGGGCCAACAAGGCACCAACGTGATAGAACTTGCCGTAGTGCCTACGTTCGGCACGCAATGGCTACTGCCACGGCTCAAGGATTTCCAGCTCAAGCACCCGGAAGTCACCGTTAACCTGACCAACCGCACCCGGCCCTTCCTGTTTGCCGATACCGAATTCGACGCTGCGATCTACTTTGGCGACGCCGATTGGTCCGGTACCGAGTCCCACCGGTTGATGGGCGAAAATCCGATGCCGGTGTGCAGCCCCGCCCTACTCCACAACAAAGAGCAACTGACAGCTCAAGCCATCGCAGAATTGCCCCTGTTGCAACAGACCACTCGCCCGTATGCCTGGCGTCAGTGGTTCAACTCACAACAACTGAACATCCCCCGAGACATGACAGGGCCGCGCTACGAACTATTCTCCATGCTCGCCCAAGCCGCGATGCACGACATGGGGATTGCGTTGATTCCACCTTTCCTGATTCAGCGCGAACTGGCTGAGAAACGCCTGGTGATTGCCAACCCCCAAGCACTTACGAGCATCAAGGCCTATTACTTGATGATTCCCGAGCGAAAGGTCGAATCGGCGTCGCTCAAGGCTTTTCGCGACTGGTTGGTGAATCAGGCACATAGCTACAGCCTAGAGGAATAAGGGCATACAGCACTTCTTGACTGCGTAGTCAGAAAACAGAAAGCACTACAGATATAACTATTTGTCGCAATTTCGCTGACTGTATCCGAAAGTCGTACAGACGTCCCAGAAGCACCTAATTACGTGGCTTTGAGCCTCTGTTGGCGACGCATTAGTGCCTATTCACGCCACCGATGAGAAATTTTTCCATCTTCAGCCAGAATCCTTACAGGGCAAGGTCTGCAAGGGATTCAACTGGCCATCTGCGACATTCGGTCACGGCATGACTTGTAGTTAATTTTCCGTCACCCGTCATAATCCCTTGAAGGGCATAAAGTTCGCCTGCAAAATGCCGCGCCCCGCTCTGATTCGGCGGGACCGTGCTGATCGGCCGCCCCAGTCGCACCATCCGCAGTGCCTGGGTTTACTCAATAAGATCACGCAGGAGATTTGACGTGCACATTGGTGTTCCTCTCGAAACCCAGACCGGTGAAACGCGGGTTGCTGCAACCCCGGAAACCATTAAAAAGCTGATCAGCCAAGGTCATAAGGTCACTGTGCAAACCGGTGCAGGCGTCAAAGCCAGCATCGTCGACAGTGCCTATGAAGCGGCAGGCGCAACCATTGGCAGTGCCAACGATGCGTTTGGCGCCGAGCTGATTCTCAAGGTGGTCGCCCCAAGCGATGCCGAACTGACGCTGATCAAGCGCGGAACGGTGCTGGTGGGCATGCTCAATCCGTTCAACAACGAAACCCTCGCGAAAATGGCCGAGTGCGGGATTACCGCGTTTGCCCTGGAAGCGGCACCACGCACTTCGCGGGCGCAGAGTCTCGATGTGTTGTCATCGCAGGCGAACATTGCTGGTTACAAAGCGGTGTTGCTGGCCGCGCACTACTATCCGCGTTTCATGCCGATGCTGATGACTGCCGCGGGTACGGTAAAAGCGGCGCGGGTGCTGATTCTCGGCGCGGGCGTGGCCGGGTTGCAGGCGATTGCCACGGCAAAACGTCTGGGTGCAGTGATTGAAGCGTCTGACGTGCGTCCAGCGGTGAAAGAGCAGATCGAGTCCCTCGGCGCGAAGTTCGTCGATGTGCCTTACGAGACCGATGAAGAGCGCGAGTGCGCCGTCGGTGTCGGCGGTTATGCGCGGCCGATGCCAGCGAGCTGGATGCAGCGCCAGGCCCAGGCCGTTCACGAACGTGCGAAACAGGCTGACATTGTCATCACCACCGCGCTGATTCCGGGCCGCAAGGCACCAACGCTGTTGAGTGCAGACACCGTGGCGCAGATGAAGCCGGGTTCGGTGGTCATCGACCTCGCTGCCGCTCAGGGTGGCAACTGCCCGCTGACCGTGGCCGACCAGGTTGTCGTGGAAAACGGCGTGACCATCATCGGTCCGACCAACCTGGCTGGTGAAGTAGCTGCGGACGCCTCGGCACTGTACGCACGCAATCTGCTGGACTTCCTCAAGCTGGTGTTCACCAAGGAAGGCCAGTTCGACGTCAACCTCGAAGACGACATCCTCGCCGCGTGCCTGATGTGCCGCGACGGCCAAGTCATCCGCAAAAACGCCTAAGCAGGGATTCAGACGATGGAAGAGCTTATCTCCCCCGGTATCTACAACCTGATCATCTTCGTGCTGGCGATTTATGTCGGTTATCACGTGGTCTGGAACGTTACACCTGCGCTGCACACACCGTTGATGGCAGTCACTAACGCCATCTCGGCAATCGTGATCGTCGGCGCCATGCTTGCGGCCGCATTGACCGTGACCCCGCTGGGCAAAACCATGGGCACGCTCGCCGTGGCACTGGCGGCGGTCAACGTCTTCGGTGGTTTCCTGGTCACCCGCCGCATGCTCGAGATGTTCAAGAAGAAAGCCCCGAAAGTAAAAGAAGAGGCGCCGAAGTAAATGAGCATGAATCTCGTCACGACGCTCTACCTGATCGCGTCGATCTGCTTTATCCAGGCCCTTAAAGGCTTGTCGCACCCGACCACCTCGCGGCGCGGCAACCTGTTCGGCATGCTCGGCATGGCGTTGGCCATTATCACCACGGTTGGCCTCATCTATAAGCTGGGCGCAGAGCTTGCGACTGCCGGCATTGGCTATGTCATCGTCGGCCTGCTGGTCGGCGGCACCGCCGGTTCGATCATGGCCAAGCGCGTTGAAATGACCAAGATGCCGGAACTGGTCGCGTTCATGCACAGCATGATCGGTCTGGCCGCCGTGTTCATCGCTATTGCAGCGGTGGTCGAGCCGCAATCGCTGGGCATCGTCAAACAGCTGGGCGATGCGATCCCGGCGGGTAACCGTCTGGAGCTGTTCCTCGGGGCCGCGATCGGTGCCATCACCTTCTCCGGTTCGGTAATTGCCTTTGGCAAGCTTTCGGGCAAGTACAAGTTCCGCCTGTTCCAGGGCGCTCCGGTACAGTTCAGCGGTCAGCACAAGCTGAACGCCGTACTGGGATTGGCGACGCTGGCACTCGGCCTGACCTTCATGTTCACCGGCAACCTCACCGCGTTTGCGCTGATGCTCGCGCTGGCATTCGTGATGGGCGTGCTGATCATCATCCCGATCGGCGGCGCCGACATGCCGGTCGTCGTGTCGATGCTCAACAGCTATTCGGGCTGGGCGGCAGCGGGTATCGGCTTCTCGCTGAACAACTCGATGTTGATCATTGCAGGCTCCTTGGTGGGTTCGAGCGGTGCGATCCTCTCGTACATCATGTGCAAGGCGATGAACCGTTCCTTCTTTAATGTGCTGCTGGGTGGTTTCGGCAACACCGCCGATGCCGGTCCGACCGGCGCGAAAGAAGCACGCCCGGTGAAATCCGGTTCGGCTGACGACGCGACCTTCCTGCTGACCAACGCTGACACCGTGATTATCGTGCCGGGTTACGGCCTGGCGGTGGCTCGCGCACAACACGCCTTGAAAGAGCTGACCGAGAAGCTGACCCATCGCGGCGTGACCGTGAAGTACGCGATCCACCCAGTGGCTGGGCGCATGCCAGGGCACATGAACGTTCTGTTGGCAGAGGCCGAAGTGCCTTACGACCAAGTGTTCGAGATGGAGGATATCAACTCCGAATTCGGCCAGGCCGACGTGGTGTTGGTGCTCGGTGCGAACGACGTGGTCAACCCGGCCGCGAAGAACGATCCGAAGTCGCCGATTGCCGGCATGCCGATCCTTGAAGCGTTCAAGGCCAAGACCATCATCGTCAACAAGCGTTCGATGGCCAGCGGTTATGCCGGCCTGGACAACGAACTGTTCTACCTCGACAAGACCATGATGGTCTTCGGCGACGCGAAGAAAGTCATCGAAGACATGGTTAAAGCCGTCGAGTAATCTCCCGCAGCGATAACGAACGCCCCGACTTGTCGGGGCGTTTTAGTTTGCGCAAAGCGCTGGACAATTTGCCGCGTTGTTGCCGATCCGGTAACGGTGTTTTACTTGAAAGCCGCTAAATAGACGCCTCATTTGCGACCTTGGTAGCGGGACAGGCGCCCGGCAAATTCACTAGACTGCGCATCCTGCTACTCGCTGCCCGAGAAATCATTCATGTACCGTGACCGTATTCGCCTGCCTTCGTTGTTGGACAAAGTGATGAGCGCCGCCGACGCCGCTGCTCTGATTGAGGACGGCATGACCGTCGGCATGAGCGGCTTCACCCGTGCCGGCGAAGCCAAAGCCGTCCCGCACGCACTGGCCGAGCGCGCCAAGGTCACGCCGCTGAAGATCAGCCTGATGACGGGTGCCAGCCTGGGCAACGACCTCGACAAGCAATTGACCGAAGCCGGCGTACTGTCACGACGCATGCCGTTTCAGGTCGACAGCACCCTGCGCAAGGCGATCAACGCCGGCGAGGTGATGTTCATCGATCAGCACCTGTCGGAGACTGTCGAGCAACTGCGCAATCAGCAGCTGAAGCTGCCGGACATCGCCGTCATCGAAGCCGTCGCCATCACTGAACAGGGCCACATCGTGCCGACCACTTCGGTAGGCAACTCGGCCAGCTTCGCGATCTTCGCCAAACAGGTGATTGTCGAAATCAACCTGGCGCATAACGCCAACCTCGAAGGCCTGCACGACATTTATATCCCGACGTACCGCCCGACGCGAACGCCGATCCCGCTGGTAAAAGTAGACGACCGTATCGGCAGCACGGCGATACCGATCCCGCCGGAAAAAATCGTTGCCATTGTCATCACCCAGCAGGCGGACTCGCCGTCCACGGTGTCGACACCGGACGTTGATACCAACGCCATCGCTGAACATCTGATCACCTTTTTCAAGCAGGAAGTCGACGCCGGGCGAATGACCAACAAGTTGGGCCCTCTGCAGGCCGGGATCGGCAATATTGCCAACGCGGTGATGTGCGGCTTGATCGACTCGCCGTTCGAAGACCTGACCATGTACTCCGAAGTGCTGCAAGACTCGACCTTCGACCTGATCGATGCTGGCAAGCTGAGCTTTGCCTCGGGCAGCTCGATCACCCTGTCGGAACGACGCAACAGCGACGTGTTCGGCAATCTGGAGAAGTACAAGGACAAGCTGGTGTTGCGTCCGCAAGAGATCTCCAACCACCCGGAAGTGGTGCGCCGCCTGGGAATCATCGGCATCAACACCGCGCTGGAATTCGACATCTACGGCAACGTCAACTCCACCCATGTCTGCGGCACGCGGATGATGAACGGCATCGGCGGCTCCGGCGATTTCGCGCGCAACGCGCATCTGGCGGTGTTTGTGACCAAATCGATTGCCAAGGGCGGCGCAATTTCCAGCGTGGTGCCGATGGTCAGCCACGTTGACCACACCGAACATGACGTCGACATTCTGGTGACCGAGGTCGGTCTGGCCGACCTGCGCGGCCTGGCACCGCGCGAACGTGCCCGTGTGATTATCGACAACTGTGTGCATCCGGATTTCCGCCAGGCGCTGAATGACTACTTCACCGCAGCCTGTGCCATGGGTGGGCACACGCCACACATCCTGCGTGAAGCCTTGAGCTGGCATATCAATCTGGAAGAAACCGGACGCATGCTCGCGGTGTAATCGCACAGATAAACCATCGGCGTACACGCAGTGTGTGCCGATGGACTTTCGCACACGTCCTTTCCTGCAAAAACTGTACTGCTGTACCGGTCTATTCCCACGGCAATAGACTGCGATTTAGACTGAATCGGGCATAAATGCACTCAATCGGTGCGGACAGGTACAGTTTGCTCGATTTTGACCCGTACACCGCGTATAAACAGTTAACTGGTCACTCACAATACAGCTGAACTGTATCTACAGAGACTAGGCAATCGAGAGGATCATGGGCACCAGTCAAACCACTACCTGATCCCGCCACAAGCGGAAGGATGTCAACCATGGAACGTACACTCAGTTCCGAACTGTTCTTCGAAGACAAAGCTGCAAAAACCCAGGCTTCCCTGCCTCTGCGCGTTCTCGCCAACCTGATGTTGTGGCAGCGCCGCATCTCCAGCCGCCATCAACTGGCTCGTCTGGATTCGCGTCTGCTGGCTGACGCCGGTATCAGCGAAGCACAACGCTACGAAGAGCTGAGCAAGCCGTTCTGGCGCTAAGTAGCGTCGCTGGCTCTGGTCGCCAAGACCCACCGCCAGCAACCCGAATTGAATAAAACAGAACCCGTCGTGGGAAACCACGACGGGTTCTGTCGTTTTGGACTGCGGTGCCTCTAGCGTGCCGGTTTGCGGCCGACCGTTACAGTTTTATAAACACAAACAATCACCATAACAGTTATGAAAAAGGCACTTGCAAGGGCTGCCATCACTGGGCGAACCGCGCCCGCCAGCCTAATATCCACACAGTACGTGGCGAACGTTAAGCAACTGGCGTCTGACTCCTCAGATACCGAGCCACCTCTCACTACGGTTTATCCAAAGGAGTTACACCATGACCCGTCTTCGTCTGCTCAGTGCCGCTGCCCTGCTGGCTATGGCTACCAATGCCAGCGCTACCAGCTTCATCGTGACCACCGACTCCCTCGTCGGCGCTCTGAAAGCGTCTTCCGACGCCACGTCGGATGTGACGTCCTCCTTTCGTGACGACAAGATCGTCCTGGCCGCTCGTGACGACGCCGCCAGCTTCGTCGCCAGCGAAGGCGAGATCCGTGGCGTGAAGCTGGAAAGCGCGCTGGACCACATTCGCCACCAGGCGCCACAGTTGCAGGCCACCGACGCCCAGTTGGCTCAGGCCATCCTGACGATCTAAGCGACAGAACTGATCGGGACACTTCGCTCGTGTCCCGATGTTTCAACGCTGGCTCTGGTCCGGGCATTGCGCTAGCCTTTGAGCTCGCCAACCATTACCGAGTCTCATGCGTTTTCTTTCAAATCTGCTGCTCCCTCCTGCTGTATTGATGGTCTGCTGGGCGACGCCTGCCAGCGCCTTCGATGCCTTCAACGCGTCGACCCAAGGCACCGTTGTCAGCGGTTACGCCACCAGCATGGTGTCTTCTGCACCGTTCGACCGTAAACTGCTGCTCGCCGCTCACGATGACGCGGCGGTATTCGTTGCCAGTGACGGTGAATGGCGAGGTGCCCGGCTGGAGTCCGCGCTGCATTATCTGCGCAAGACCCGGCCAAAACTTCATGCCAGCGACCTTGAACTGGCCGAGGCAATTCTCGTCCAATAGTTATCCTTGTCCTTCCGGAGTCGTTCCATGCGTAGCCCGCTGATTGCTGCCGCCCTTGGCCTGTTTTTGTTGGCCGACGTGGCCCAGGCGCAAACCCTGGTAGCCACCAGTAACATCATCGTTCGTGCCTCCCAGCGCACCATCGATTTCACCTCCGACACCACCACGTCCATCCGCGATTCGAAAATCATCCGCGAAGCCCATGACGACGCCGCCAGTTTCGTCGCCAGCAACGGCGACATCCGCGGTGCTCACCTCGAAGCCGCGCTCAATACCCTGCGTACCCGCGTGCCGGAAGCGCGTGATGCCAGCGATCAGGTACTCGCCGAAGCCATCCTCGCACTGTGAGGTCCATGGGTGCCTGGCTGCTGGCCGGGGCGTTGTTGCTGATCGGCAACAGCGCCCACGCCGGCCTGCAACTGCGGCTCAAGACTGACGGTCTGAGTCCGGCTCAACAACAGGCCAGCCAGGCGCTGATCGATGAGGCCCTGCAGAAGCTGCCGCCGAGCTTCATCGAGCGGCTGGACCGGCGCATTGATGTCGGCTGGACCGACGACATGCCCGCCAACGCCTACGGTCAGGCCACGCTGGTTGCCGAACTCGACCTGAACCGCAAGTTGCTGCCCGGACTCACCGACGGCAGCGCGGCGAAAGAGAAAACCAATCGCCCCCACGGCACTGTGCGTCAGGAACTGCTCGCAACGGTGTTGCACGAGATCACTCATATTTACGACCGCGCGCGCTTATGGCCGGGCGCCGAGCGCACGCTGATCCAACGCTGCACCCGGCGTTTCGATAGCGCAGGGCTGATCGGTATGCCCGATGAATGTCGCGGGCAGAATGGCCGTCGCTTCACCCTCAGTGACGACCCGCGCCTGCTCGACCTTGCCGGCTGGCAGCAATATGTCGGTCGTCGCGGCGAGCGTGAACAACACAACCGGCAGATCGCCCGCAGCCCTGATCTGTACGAAATTTCCAGCCCCAAGGAATTCGTCGCGGTCAACATGGAGTACTTCCTCCTCGACCCGAGCTACGCCTGCCGCCGCCCGGCGCTGTATCGCTACTACAAGGACCACTTCGGCTGGGCGCCATCGGCCAAGGACACCTGCAGCAAGAGCTTCGCCTTTTTGAATGCGGGCAATGACTTCGCCAGGCAGCCCTTGGGGCGCGTCGATCCGGAACGCGTCTATGCCGTCGATTACCTGCTGGCCGAGGCGAATCAGAACTGGGTCAGCCGCTGGGGCCACAGCATGTTGCGCCTGGTCATCTGCGCACCGGGCCGCCCGCGTGGCCCGGATTGCCGCCTCGACCTCGATCAGCATCTGGTGTTGTCGTACCGTGCTTTCGTTGGCGACGTTCAGCTGTCGAGCTGGGACGGACTGGTTGGCAAATACCCCTCGCGCCTGTTTGTATTGCCGTTGGCACAAGTGATCGACGAATACACCAAGACCGAATTGCGCAGCCTCGCCTCCGTGCCGCTGAAGCTGTCCCGCGAGGAAATCGAAGGCGTGGTCGAACATGCCGCCGAGATGCACTGGAGCTACGACGGCAACTATTTTTTCCTCTCTAACAACTGCGCGGTGGAAGGCTTGAAACTGTTGCGCAGCGGCAGCAACAACAGCCAACTCGTTGGGCTCGACAGCATCATGCCCAATGGCTTGCTCGAAGTGCTAAAGGGCCGTGGTCTGGCCGATACCAGCGTGCTGGATGATCCCAAAGAGGCGCTGCGTCTGGGTTATCGCTTCGACTCATTCCGTGATCGCTATCAGGCGATGTTCGATGTGCTGAAGAAGCAATTGCCGATCAAGCAGACCACCGTCGAGGACTGGCTGTCGTTGACAGCCGAGGAACGCCGGGAATGGTTCGAACGAGCCGACCTGCGTACCAGTGCGGCGCTGCTGCTATTGGAGCAGGCCAGTTTCCGTCGGCAGTTGCTGCTCGCGCAAGACGAGGTCAAACAGCGCTACCTCGGCGCGCGCGAACTAGAGAATGGCGGCATGGATAAAGCCAACGCCACCTTGCAGCAGATCCTCGCCAACAGCGGTTTCCTAAGCCGTCCGGCGGAGCTGCTCGACTCAAAAGGTTATGGATTACCGCAGCCAAGCGAGTTTGACCGGCTGGAAGCAGAAAGCAGTCAGCGGCAGAAGAAGCTGCTGGCCCTGTCCGGCGATCTCGATACCGAAGTGCGCAAGCTGCTGGAGCCCAAGCGAGCCGCCGAGATAGCCGCCAGCGAAGCCAATGTGAAGCAGATCGGCGAACACCTGCGCAAACTGCACAAAGCCTCGGGCGGATTGCAACTGCCCTGATAACAAAAAAGGCTTCAGAACACCTGTTCTGAAGCCTTTTTTCTTTATATCCAGCGGGCTTAGCCGCGAGCCTTGCGCACACCTTGCGACAGCGCTGAACAAAGACTCAACACACCGTCGATCGCCTGCTCAGGCGTATCAGCACTGGCGATGTGATCGATCAACGCCGAGCCCACCACCACACCGTCCGCCAGACGCGCGATCGCCGCGGCTTGCTCCGGCGTGCGAATACCAAAACCAATGCTGATCGGCAGATCGGTGTGCCGACGCAGACGCGCAACCGCCTCTTCGACATGCTCCAGCGTCGCCGCGCCCGCCCCGGTCACGCCCGCAACCGACACGTAGTAGACAAAACCGGAACTGCCGTTGAGCACCCGTGGTAGACGCGCATCATCGGTGGTCGGCGTGGTCAGGCGAATGAAATCCAGGCCGGCCGCCTGCGCCGGGTCGCACAGCTCTTCGTTGTGCTCCGGCGGCATGTCGACCACGATCAGGCCATCAACGCCGGCGTCTTTGGCCTCAGCAATGAAGCGCTCGACGCCGAATTTGTGGATCGGGTTGAAATAGCCCATCAACACCAGCGGCGTGTCGCTGTTGCCTTCACGGAACTCGCGAACCATTTGCAGGGTTTTCGCCAGGTTCTGTTTGGCGCCCAGCGCACGAATGTTCGCCAATTGGATGGCCGGGCCGTCGGCCATCGGATCGGTAAACGGCATGCCCAGTTCAATCACATCGGCACCTGCCGCCGGCAAGCCTTTGAGGATCGCCAGCGAGGTGTCGTAGTCAGGATCGCCAGCGGTCACGAAGGTCACCAGTGCGGCGCGATTCTGTTGCTTGAGGTCGGCAAAGCGGGTTTGCAGGCGGCTCATCAGTGTTTCTCCTGCTGCGATTGTTCCATATGGTGCATGACGGTCTGCATGTCTTTGTCGCCACGCCCGGACAGGTTGACCACCATCAGGTGATCCTTCGGCAGCTTCGGTGCGCGCTTGAACACTTCAGCCAGGGCGTGGGCGCTTTCCAGCGCTGGGATAATCCCTTCCAGGCGGCAGCATTTGTGGAACGCTTCGAGCGCTTCGTCGTCGGTCACCGAGGTGTACTGGACGCGGCCGATGTCGTGCAACCAGGCGTGTTCAGGACCGATGCCCGGATAGTCGAGGCCGGCGGAAATCGAATGAGCGTCGATAATCTGGCCATCGTCGTCCTGCAGCAGAAAAGTCCGATTGCCGTGCAGCACGCCCGGAACACCGCCGTTGAGGCTGGCCGCGTGCTTGCCGGTTTCGATGCCGTAACCGGCTGCTTCGACGCCGATGATTTCAACGCTCTTGTCATCCAGGAACGGGTGGAACAGGCCCATGGCGTTGGAGCCACCGCCGATGCACGCTACAAGGCTGTCTGGCAGACGACCTTCCTGGGCTTGCAACTGGTCGCGGGTTTCTTTGCCAATCACGGCCTGGAAGTCACGAACCATCGCCGGGTACGGGTGCGGGCCGGCCACGGTCCCGATCAGGTAGAAGGTGTTGTCGACATTGGTCACCCAGTCACGCAGGGCTTCGTTCATCGCATCTTTCAGGGTGCCAGTGCCAGCGACTACCGGAATCACTTCGGCGCCCAGCAGCTTCATGCGAAAGACATTGGCCTGCTGACGTTCGATGTCGGTGGTGCCCATGTAGATCACGCAGTCGAGACCGAAGCGCGCAGCAACGGTGGCCGTCGCCACTCCGTGCATGCCGGCGCCGGTCTCGGCGATGATGCGTTTCTTGCCCATGCGCCGCGCCAGCAGGATCTGGCCGATGCAGTTGTTGATCTTGTGCGCGCCGGTGTGGTTAAGCTCTTCACGCTTGAGGTAGATCTTGGCACCACCGCAGAACTCGGTCAGGCGTTCGGCGAAATACAGCGGGCTCGGACGTCCGACGTAATCACGCTGGAAGTAGGCCAATTCTTCTTTGAAGGCCGGATCTTCCTTGGCCGCTTCGTATTCGCGGGCCAGGTCGAGGATCAACGGCATCAGGGTTTCTGCCACGTAGCGACCACCAAACGCGCCGAACAGGCCGTTGGCGTCAGGGCCGTTACGCAGATCAGAGGTGTTCGAAGTCTGGGTCATGGGTCGCTCCAGGTGGATTCGGTCAAAAGACAATGACGACCACTCTACCCCTGACCTTCCAGGCTGAAAACCGATAAGATCGCCACAACCTGTCAGGAAAACTCACAGATATCATGAGCCACGACCTTCCACCGCTGAATGCCTTGCGTGCCTTCGAGGCCACTGCCCGTCTGAACAGCGTCAGTCAGGCTGCCGAGCAGCTGCACGTTACCCATGGGGCTGTCAGCCGCCAGCTCAAAGTGTTGGAAGAACACCTCGGCGTCAGTTTGTTCGTCAAGGACGGGCGCGGCTTGAAACTCACAGATGCCGGGGTGCGTTTGCGCGATGCCAGCGGCGAAGCGTTTGATCGGTTACGCAGTGTTTGCGCCGAACTGACGCAAAGTACCGCCGATGCGCCGTTCGTGCTCGGCTGTTCCGGAAGCCTGCTGGCGCGCTGGTTTATTCCCCGCCTGGGACGTCTGAATGCCGACCTGCCGGACTTGCGCTTGCATTTGTCGGCCGGTGAAGGTGATCTCGATCCGCGTCGGCCCGGGCTGGATGCTTTGTTGCTGTTCGCCGAACCGCCGTGGCCGGCAGACATGCAGGTTTACGAGCTGGCGGCAGAGCGCATCGGCCCAGTGATGAGTCCGTTGTTCAGTGGCTATCAGCGCTTGCGCACAGCGCCCGCTTCGGCATTGCTCAAAGAACCGCTGCTGCACACGACGTCGCGCCCGCAAGCTTGGCCAAGCTGGGCGCAGCAATACGCCCTCGACGCCAAGGCGTTAAGGCTTGGGCAAGGATTCGAGCATTTGTATTACTTGCTGGAGGCTGCGGTGGCAGGCCTGGGCGTGGCCATCGCGCCGGAGCCGCTGGTGACTGAAGATTTGAAGGCCGGGCGCCTCGTTGCACCGTGGGGCTTTTGCGAAACCCCGGCGCAACTGGCGTTGTGGCTACCCAAGCGCGCCGCGGACGGGCGCGCCCGGCAACTGGCGCAATGGCTCAAGAACGAGCTGCGCCAGACGGATCACTCGCCGCGCTTGAACAGCAAATAAGCCGCCAGCAGACCGATTGCACCGACCGCCACGCCGGCGGTGGTCCACGGATGCTCCTGCGCGTAGTCGCGGGTCGCGATGCCGGTCTCGCGGGTTTTCACTTTGACTTCTTCATAAGCGTCGCTGAGCAGGTGGCGCGAGTGCTTCAGCGCACTTTCAGCATTGCTTTTCAGCGCCTTGAGGGTCTTGCGCGACTCGTCCGAAGCATCGTCTTTCAGGCTTTCCAACGATTTGAGCAGACTCTCGATCTCGGCTTCCATGCTTTGCAACGAGGCTTTACGTAAAGAGGTGTTGGCCATGGTGGCTCTCCTGCATTGGTGATGAGTGGCGTGTGTTGGTTGGGACTTCGCCGCTTCGAGAAAGTGCAGAAAATCTGAACTTCGGCAGCGCAACGCCGCCGAAATCAACAGAACGATTCACTGCTAGTCTCAATTCCACACGCCAAGGAGATCGCCATGAGTGACCATCACACCTACAAGAAAGTCGAGCTGGTCGGTTCGTCGACCACCAGCATCGAAGACGCCATCAACAACGCCTTGGCCGAAGCCAATAAAACCCTGCGCAACCTGGAGTGGTTTGAAGTGACCGAGACCCGGGGTCATATCGAAAACGGCCAGGTGGCACATTTTCAGGTGACGTTGAAAGTCGGTTTCAAGATCGCCGCCAGCTGAGTTTGGTCCGGTCTTCTGAACTTGCGCGCTGGCGGAGTGCCATAGGGAATGGCAAAGCGCTATAGGTGAGCGTATCGGGCGAGGTCTCGATGCGCGCCTTTTTCAATCCGACCAGGAGTGCAACCGATGAAGAAGATCATGTTGGCAGTAGGTTTGTTGAGCCTTGCCGGTGGTGCGTTTGCAGCCGGCAAGCCTTGTGAAGAGCTGAAAGCCGAGATCGCGGCGAAGCTCGACGCCAAAGGTGTTTCCGGCTATTCGCTGGAGGTAGTCGACAAGGGCGCGGCGGCTGACGCCAAAGTGGTCGGGACCTGCGAAGGTGGCAGCAAGGAAATCGTCTACAAGCGCGGTTGATTGCGCCTGAAATACAAAAGCCGACGCGGATGCGTCGGCTTTTTTGTGCACATGATTTTTCTTTGTAGGAGTGAGCCTGCTCGCGATGGCATTTTTTCAGTCGCAGCATTTGTGACTATTACACCGCTATCGCGAGCAGGCTCACTCCTACAGGAGAACGCATTAACCCTTCATGACCTGCGCCAGCAGCTCGTAGGAGTGCAGGCGGTCGGCATGCTCATACAGATCACAGGTAAAAATCAGCTCGTCAGCCTGGGTCTGCTCAATCAGCACCTCCAGCTTGGCGCGGATCTTCTGCGGGCCGCCGACCATTGCCAGGCCGAGGAAATCACCGACGGCTTCACGTTCGTGGGGCAACCACAGGCCGTCCATGGTTTTCACCGGTGGGCGCTGCACCAGGCTCTGCCCACGCATCAACGCGAGGATGCGCTGATACACCGACGTCGCCAGGTAATCGGCCTGTTCGTCGGTATCCGCTGCTACCAGCGGCACACCCAGCATCACGTAGGGCTTGTCGAGTACCGCCGACGGCTTGAAGTGGTTGCGATAGACGCGGATCGCCTCGTGCATGAAGCGTGGCGCGAAGTGCGAAGCGAAGGCGTAAGGCAGACCACGCTCGCCCGCCAGCTGGGCACTGAACAGGCTGGAACCGAGCAGCCAGATCGGCACGTTGGTGCCAGTGCCGGGCATTGCGATCACGCGCTGATCCGGGGTGCGCGGGCCGAGATAACGCACCAGTTCCGCGACATCTTCAGGAAAATCGTCAGCGCTGCCGGAGCGTTCGCGGCGCAAGGCGCGGGCGGTCATCTGGTCGGAGCCGGGCGCGCGGCCCAAGCCCAGATCAATCCGTCCCGGGTACAGGCTTTCCAGGGTGCCGAACTGCTCGGCAATCACCAACGGCGCATGGTTGGGCAGCATGACGCCGCCGGAGCCGACCCGAATCGACGAGGTGCCGCCTGCCAGATAACCCAGCAGTACAGATGTCGCCGAACTGGCGATGCCGTCCATGTTGTGGTGTTCAGCGACCCAGAATCGGGTGTAACCGAGTTTCTCGACATGCTGTGCCAGGTCCAGCGAATTGCGCAGTGACTGCGCCGGGCTGCCGTTCTCGCGCACCGGCACCAGATCGAGGGTAGAAAATTTTACGTCGGACAGTTGTTTCATAAGCCTGCATCTCCGGGTGAGGAGGCAGGCTTTTCTTGCGAACGAAAACCTGCCAGATCCATAAGCGTGTTTTGTGCAATAAGGGCATATACCCGAGATTCAATAGCAGCGAAGAAATTTCCTACTAAAAAAGTCAACGATTCAGCCAGGCTGAACTTTGTTCCGCCGTCTATCCTCAGAAGCCTTGCAGGCAACAACCACGACGGCGCGGCGTTGCGCGCCACATTTAGGAGGCAGACATGGCTATCGTGAAAAAGGCATCCGCGCATTGGGAAGGCGACCTGAAAACCGGTCTCGGCTCGATTTCCACCGAAACCGGCGTCCTCAGAGAAGCCCCCTACGGTTTCAAGGCACGCTTTGAAGGCGGCAAGGGCACCAACCCCGAAGAACTCATCGGCGCGGCCCACGCCGGCTGCTTCTCCATGGCGTTTTCGATGATTCTTGGCGATGCCGGCCTGAAGGCGGACAGCATCGACACCAACGCTGAAGTGACCCTCGATCAGGTCGATGGCGGCTTCGCGATCACCGCAGTGAAGCTGATTCTCAAGGCGAAGATCCCGGGCGCGACTCAGCAGCAGTTTGAGGAGTTGAGCAACAAGGCCAAGGAAGGGTGCCCGGTTTCCAAGGTATTGAATGCGAAGATTACGCTGGAGGCTTCGCTGGTCAGCTGATTTGGCGTTTGCTGGTCTGACGCTATCGCGAGCAGGCTCACTCCTACAGGGGATCGCATTCCAACTGGATAAATGCGGTCCCCTGTAGGAGTGAGCCTGCTCGCGATAGCAATCTGAACATCACGCACATCTCAAGGTGTGAGCAAAGTCAGAACCCGCTCGATGAAAATGTGGTCGAATAATCGACAGCAGCTTCAGCGCACGCCCGTGCGCGCTGCCTCAAGGAGCTTCACTGATGAAACGTATTGGCTTGGCGATTCTCTGCAGTGCACTGGCCATGTCCGCTATCGCAGCCCCCAAGGACTGCGAAGAGCTCAGAAAAGAAATCGAAATCAAGATTCAGGCGAAAGCCATTCCGTCGTATACCTTGGAAATCATCACCGCTGAGGAAGCGAAACAGCACGACGAGGCCATGATCGTCGGTTCGTGTGAAAATGGCACAAAGCGAATCATCTACCAGAAAAACGGCAACTGAACCGCTAGATGATGCAGTTGAATTCCCGGTCTTCAGCAACGATCTCGCGCTTGGCGTTGTACAAGCGTGCGCTTGGGGTGAACGCCAACGAGCGCCCTTCCAGCAGATAACGCTGACCGGCCTCGAAGTGGTCGTAACGGATCGTCAGGTAACACAGACGCTCTACCGGGCCGGTCATCAGACTGCCACCGCCGCCAAACACTTCGAAGTCGAAACGCACCCGCAACTCATGGCTACCGGGCGTTACCTGAAAAAAACGGCCGTCGCGCAATCGCTGGTTGTCGAGACGTTCGGCCATCAACAGCTTGCCGCCGGGGCTTGGCGTCGAGAATTCGACCCAGGCCATTTGCGGGTCGACGGCCGGTAACGGCGCCTGACAACCGGCGACAAGACTGGCGATGAGCAACAGCGGCAACCTACGCATGACGGATATCCACAGTTCTGAATCACCAGCATAGCGCCGATCAGCTGCTCTGGCAGCCCGCCGGCGTGCCCTGACCGACGACTTTGCGCTGTTCATCGTAGAGCTTGGCCCATGGCCGGAAGCCGATGCTGCCAGCCTGCAGTTGATAACGCTGGCCGGCGTTGAACTCCTTGAATTTCACGCTCAACTGACAATCGCGCCACAACGTTTCGGCATCGGGGCCTATGTTGGTCGCCTCCACCGGGAATTGATAACGCACCTTCAACTCATGACTGCCGGGCTGTACTTCGAAATAACGTTTGTCGATGGCCTGTCTGGCATCGACTTGCAGCGCTTGCAGCGCAGTGTCCGGTTGCCGGGCATCGAGATCGATCCAGGCTTGCGAAGGGTCCGGATCGGGCATGCCAAAATTGGCACAACCGGCCAGCATCAGCAGGCTTCCTGTCAGCACTAACATGCGCATAGCGGTGCTCCTAAAGGCGGGATAGTCTTGCGTGCAGACTCTCCGGGGGATTTCTTATTGTGATCAGGCCGTTTTCAAGCCTTGGGTTACTTGATCGCGTTTTTGCGTTTTTGTTTCCGGGTGTGTTGTTTTTGTTGCTCAACGGTTGCGCCAGCGTCAGCTATTACGGCCAGTTGGCCAGCGGACAACTGCAATTGCTGCGCGCGCGCGAACCTGTGGAAAAGGTCATCGCCGACCCAAGCCGTGACGCAACTCTGCGGGTCCACCTGGCCCAGTCGCAGAAGGCGCGCGCCTTCGCCAGCGAACACCTGCACCTGCCCGACAACCAGAGCTATCGCCTGTACGCCGACGTTGGGCGCCCGTTCGTGGTGTGGAACGTGTTCGCCACAGCAGAGTTTTCCCTGACCCCGCAAAATCACTGCTTCCCGATTGCCGGCTGCGTTGCCTATCGCGGCTATTACAGCCAGAGCGCCGCGCGGGGCGAAGCGGCAATCCAGCGCCTGCAAGGCATGGACGTGGCGATTGGCGGCGTCGAGGCTTACTCGACGCTGGGCTGGTTCAACGACCCGATTCCCAATTCCATGATGGGCTGGGGCGATGAACGTCTGGCCACGCTGATCTTTCATGAACTGGCCCATCAGCGTTTCTATGTGAAGGACGACACCGAGTTCAACGAGTCCTTTGCCACGTTTGTCGAGCAAGAAGGCACGCGGCAATGGCGCGCGTTTCGCGGGCTGCCAGCGGAGTCGGACGCCAGGCTCAAGCAGCGTGACCAGTTCATCGGGCTGATACTCGACACGCGTTCACGGCTGGAGAAGCTGTACGCGCAGCCATTGGCGGCCGAGCAGATGCGCGAGCGCAAAGCCGCGGAATTCGAACGCTTGCGCCGCGATTATCGGGCCATGAGGGACAGCCAATGGGCCGGGGACAAGCGCTATGACGCCTGGGTCAATGCGCCGCTGAATAACGCACGGTTGTTGCCGTTCGGGCTGTACGACCAGTGGGTCCCGGCGTTTGCCGCGTTGTTCAGGCAGGCAGGAGGGGATTGGTTGAGGTTTTATGCCGAGGTCGAGCGGTTAGGGAAGTTGCCGGTTGGTGAGCGCAAGGCGGCTTTGAAAGGACTGGCAGATCCAGATAGCTGAGGTGGTTGTGAGGACCTCATCGCGAGCAGGCTCACTCCTACAGGGGGGAATGCATTCCAACTGTAGGAGTGAGCCTGCTCGCGAAAGCTGTTTCATCAGCGCTGCAAAAACGCCTGATGCAACTCGGCCAGTGTCTGGAAGTGATAAACCGGTGCCTCGGCCGTCAACTCCTCGAAACTACCAAACCCATAGCCCACCGCCACCGCCGCCAGGCCATTGCTGCGCGCCCCGATCAGGTCGTGTTTACGATCGCCAATCATCAGGGTCTGCGTCGGATCCAGCCCTTCTTCGGCGAGCAAGTGTGCAATCAGCTCG
The DNA here is from genome assembly GCF_014270125.1 of Pseudomonas sp. SWRI99. NCBI lineage: Bacteria > Pseudomonadati > Pseudomonadota > Gammaproteobacteria > Pseudomonadales > Pseudomonadaceae > Pseudomonas > Pseudomonas sp. SWRI99. The sequence goes on from NZ_JABWQR010000028.1 coordinate 21,515, forward strand.
ACCTTGTCGGTCCGCGTGCCATCCAGTTCGCTGCCGTAAATCACTTTGAAATGCCGGGCGAAATCAAAATGCCGCGCGATCTCACGGGCAAACACCCACGGCTTGGACGTCGCGATGTACAACTGGCGTCCCTGGCCGCTAAGCGTTTCCAGTAGCGGCGTCACCCCGTCGAACACGCGGTTCTCGTAGAGACCGGTGACTCTGAAGCGCTCACGATAGAAATTCACCGCGTCCCAGGCCTTGGCCTCGTCGAAATCGTAGAACTGCATGAACGCTTGCAGCAGCGGCGGGCCGATGAAATGTTCCAGTTTGCTCAGGTCGGGTTCATCGATGCCGAGCCTGGCGAGGGCAAACTGAATGGAACGGGTGATGCCCTCACGCGGGTCAGTCAGGGTGCCATCGAGGTCGAACAGTACGGTTTGATGATGCATGGGAATTCCTGGGCGGTGGCGAATCGATTCAGAGTGTGTCGTAGCCTTCGGCCAGATGCAGGTCCTTGAGCTTCACATAGTTCGCCGCGCTGTAGGTGAAGAAGGCGTTTTCCTTTTCGCTCAAGGGCCGCACCTGTTTCACCGGGCTACCCACGTAGAGGAACCCGCTTTGCAGGCGTTTGCCCGGCGGCACCAGGCTGCCGGCGCCAATGATCACGTCGTCCTCAACCACCGCACCATCCATGACGATGCTGCCCATGCCGATCAGCACGCGGCTACCGACTGTGCAGCCGTGCAGCATGACTTTGTGGGCAATCGTCACGTCATCGCCGATCAATAAAGGGAAGCCGTCCGGGTTGAATGGGCCGGCATGGGTGATGTGCAACACACAGCCATCCTGGACGCTGGTGCGCGCGCCGATACGGATCCGGTGCATGTCGCCGCGGATCACCGTCAATGGCCAGACGGAGCTGTCTTCGCCGATTTCGACGTCGCCGATCACCACCGCGGAGCCGTCGACAAACGCGCCTTTGCTCAACTGCGGGGTGTGATTCTGGTATTTGCGAAGGGACACGATTAGTTCTCTCTCTGTCGCCGATAGCTGCGGTGAGTGTCGATTGTAATTAAGATGGGCGCATGTTTCTTCCAGCCAAGGTGCCAACCGTGAGCGTGAACAACCCTCTGCTGCAGTCCTACGACCTGCCACCGTTCTCCACGATCCGTGCCGAACATGTCCTGCCGGCCATCGAAACCATTCTGGCCGACAACCGCGCTGCGATCGCCGACATCCTCAAGACCCAGGGCCAGAACCCGACCTGGGCGGGTCTGGTGCTGGCGATGGACGAACTCAACGACCGCCTCGGTGCAGCGTGGAGCCCGGTCAGCCATCTTAACGCCGTGTGCAACAGCGCCGAACTGCGTGAAGCCTATGAGTCGTGCCTGCCGGCCCTGAGCGCTTATTCCACCGAAATGGGCCAGAATCGGGAGCTGTTCCAGGCCTATGAAGCCCTGGCCAACAGCCCGGAAGCTGCGGGCTTCGACGTGGCGCAAAAAACCATTCTGGAACACGCCCTGCGCGATTTCCGCCTGTCGGGTATTGATCTGCCGGAAGCGCAACAGAAGCGCTACGCCGAGGTGCAGAGCAAACTCTCCGAGCTGGGCAGCCGCTTCTCCAACCAGTTGCTCGACGCCACCCAGGCGTGGACCAAACACGTCACTGACGAAGCCGCCCTCGCCGGCCTGACCGATTCGGCCAAGGCGCAAATGGCCGCTGCCGCTCAAGCCAAGGGCCTCGCCGGCTGGCTGATCACCCTCGAATTCCCTAGTTACTACGCCGTGATGACTTACGCGCAAGACCGTGCGCTGCGTGAGGAAGTCTACGCTGCCTATTGCACCCGCGCCTCGGATCAAGGCCCGAACGCCGGTCAGAATGACAACGGTCCGGTGATGGAAGAGATCCTCGACCTGCGCCAGGAATTGGCCGGCCTGCTGGGTTTCGCCAGCTTCGCCGAGCTGAGCCTGGCCACCAAAATGGCTGAGTCCAGCGATCAGGTACTGAGTTTCCTGCGCGATCTGGCCCAGCGCAGCAAACCGTTCGCCGAACAGGACCTGCAACAGCTGCGCGCCTATGCCGCCGAACAGGGTTGCAGCGATCTGCAAAGCTGGGACAGCGGTTTCTATGGCGAGAAGCTGCGTGAACAACGCTACAGCGTTGCCCAGGAAACCCTGCGCGCCTACTTCCCGATCGATAAGGTGCTGGGCGGTCTGTTTGCCATCGTCCAGCGTCTGTACGGCATTGAAATCGCCGAACTCAAAGGCTTCGACACCTGGCACCCGGACGTGCGCCTGTTCGAGATCAAGGAAAACGGCCAGCACGTCGGCCGCTTCTTCTTCGACCTCTACGCCCGCGCCAACAAGCGTGGCGGTGCGTGGATGGACGGCGCCCGCGACCGTCGCCGGACTGTTGACGGCGTGCTGCAAAGCCCGGTAGCCAATCTGGTCTGCAACTTCACCCCGGCTGACAGCGGCAAACCGGCGCTGCTGACCCACGATGAAGTCACCACCCTGTTTCACGAGTTCGGCCATGGCCTGCATCACCTGCTGACCCGCGTTGATCATGCCGGCGTATCGGGTATCAATGGCGTGGCCTGGGACGCGGTCGAGCTGCCGAGCCAGTTCATGGAAAACTGGTGTTGGGAGCCGGAAGGCCTGGCGCTGATTTCCGGTCACTATGAAACCGGCGAACCGCTGCCTCAGGACCTGCTGGAAAAAATGCTCGCGGCGAAAAACTTCCAGTCCGGCCTGATGATGGTGCGCCAGTTGGAGTTCTCCCTGTTCGACTTCGAACTGCACGCCACTCACGGCGATGGCCGCAGCGTGGCGCAGGTGCTCGAAGGCGTGCGCGACGAGGTCTCGGTAATGCGACCACCGGCTTACAACCGCTTCCCCAATAGCTTCGCGCACATCTTCGCTGGCGGCTATGCGGCGGGTTACTACAGCTACAAGTGGGCAGAAGTACTGTCCGCCGATGCCTTCTCGAAATTCGAAGAGGACGGCGTACTCAACGCGGACACCGGTCGCTCCTTCCGCGAAGCGATTCTGGCCCGCGGCGGCTCGCAGGCACCGATGGTGCTGTTCGTCGACTTCCGTGGCCGTGAGCCGTCGATCGACGCGCTGTTGCGTCACAGCGGCCTGAGCGAGGACGCGGCAGCATGAGCGAGGGGCCTGTAATCACCAAGAAACGCTTTATCGCCGGGGCGGTCTGCCCGGCGTGCAGCGAGCCGGACAAGTTGATGATGTGGAACGAGGATGGCGTGCCGCACCGCGAGTGCGTGGCCTGCGGTTATTCCGACACGCTCAACGAACAAGGTCTGTCGGTGCCTAAAGAGCTGGGCACGCGAGTAAACACCAGCGCCTTGAAGCCTGCGCCGGACAAAAAAGTCCAGGCCGTGCAGTTCTTTCCGAACCCGAAGTTGAAGAAAAAGCCCGACGAGCCACAGTGAGTCGGCACCGCCCCCCTGCCGATTGTCGGATGGGGGGTGGTAACTATCTACCACCTCGTCCCTGCGCTTCCTGATTAGGCTGGTCAATCCAGCCATACCTCATGGAAGACGCCATGCCTGACACCAATCCGCTGCTACAACACTGGACGCTGCCACCCTGGTCGGCGGTGCGCGCCGAGCACCTGGTGCCCGCGATCGAAACGATCGTTGCCGACAACCAACGGATCATCAAAAACGTCATCGCCACTCAGGTGGAGCATCCCAACTGGGACGATGTGGTCATCGCCATCGATGAAGCCGACGCGCGCCTGCACGAAACCCAGGCGGTCATCGAATTCCTGACGGTGATCCGTTCCGACGATCCCGACTGGTTACAGCAGAGCGCCCTGAGCAGCGTTGTCGCAGAACAATTCATCGCCGCGAAAAGCACTAATCCGGCATTGCTCCAGACCTGCCAACGGCTGGCAAACAGTTCGATTGCGGCCAGCTTCAGCGCGTCACGCAAAGCCTCGCTGGCGAAGATCCTGCGTGAATTCCAAATGGCGGGAACCGGACTGCCGGACGCTCAGCGGGAAAAACTCGCGCAATTGAACACCGAGATCGACCTCATGCAGAAGCTGTTCATGAGCAATCTCAACGCTGCCAGTGGCGCCTGGAGCAAGCACATTGTCGACGTCTCCCTCCTGGCAGGGCTGACGCCCGTCATGCAGGCGCATCTGGCGGCCAATGCAAAACAGGCAGGACTTCCCGGCTGGCGACTGACACTGGAGCAGAACACCTATCAGCAAATCATGACTCAGGCGCAAAATCGCGCGCTGCGCGAGGAGTGCTACAGGGCGTATTGCACACGTGCTTCGGATCAGGGGCCTGATGCCGAACACCTCGACAACGAGCCAGTGTTGATGGTGTTGCTGGCCTTGCGTCACGAAAAAGCCCGAACACTGGGCTTCGATAATTTCGCCCAACTGCGCCTGCTTGATCGTCTGGCCACTGACACCTCTCAGGTCAGCGCTTTTCTGCGCAGACAAATAGCGCTCAATGCCGCCTCTCTGGCGGTTGAAACCGAGGAGCTGCAGGCTTTCGCTCGGGAGCAGGGCATCGAGCAGGTCGAAGCCTGGGATCAGGATTTTCTGGCTGAGCAGTTTCGTCGTCAACGCGTGGACGGCAAGCTGGATGACTTGCGCGAATATTTTGCGCTGGACACCACGTTGCGCAGCCTTTGCCGATTCAGCGAGCATCTGCTCGGGATCAGAATCAGCGAAGACACCCAAAGCGAGCGCTTCGACGATAACGTCCGCCTGTTCGAAGTCAGCGAACATGGCCAACCGATTGGCTACGTCTATGTCGACCTGTTCCGCCGCGCAGCCGGCAATGACTATGCCTGGACGGGCGTGTTGCGCAACCGGCGAGTCAATGCCGAAGGCCGGCCAGCGCTGCCGATTGCCTCGCTTCAGAGCAATTTTACCGCCGCAGCCGCCGGCCATGAAAACCTGCTGTCGCACCATGACCTGCGCGTATTGCTGCACGAGTTCGGGCATTGCCTGCACCACGTCCTTACCCGTTCGCCGCATTACAACCTCTCGGGTATTTCGCAACTGAGCCGCGACGCTGCCGAATTCATCGGGCAGCTGTTTGAACAATGGGCGCACTCGCCAGAGTTTCTGCGCTGGCTGGCCATTCATCACAAAACCGCCGAGCGCCTGTCCGAAACCCGGATAGCCACCGCGTTGACCGCCCTTGACGCGCAACGCAGCCGGGAAACCGCCATGTTATTGATGAGTGCGCGATACGATTTCGAACTGCACCGCAGTCACGGCGACGGACGCAGCATTCAGCAGGTATTCGACGACGTGCAACGCGAATTCACCCAGTTGGCGATACCGGATTACTGTCGGTTTGCCAACAGCTTCGATTATCTGGCAACCGGGTACGAAGCTTCGGTGTACGCCTATAAATGGTCAGGGGTGATGGCCAGCGAAGCCTTCAAACGCTTCGAGCGCGAGGGCGTGTTCAATCCGCAAACGGGCCGGGATCTGCGCGAGACGCTCCTCTCGGGCGATACGCAGTCACTGCCCGCTGCGCTGGAAACCTTCCTTGGCCAACCGATCAGCGACGCACTGTTTGCCGGGCTGCCGAACTGATCAGCGCTGGACATGAGCCGAGTCGAACCAGCTCTTCATTGAGCAGATGGCGAATGCACTGGTGCTGCATTCGCCATTGACCCAGGCTTCACGCAGCCGGTCGACATCGACTTGCATCACGTAGCGCACACTGTCGCGAAAGTGCTGGCTGTCGCCAAAGCCGCCCTCGGTCATCTCCTTGAGCGCCTGCTCTTTGGTCCAGCCCTGCACCACCAACCGGTACATGGCCGCCATCAGACCGGTGCGATCAGAACCGTGCTTGCAATGCATCAGCACCGGGCCGTCTGCTTCGGCGGATTGAATCGCGCGCAAGACCTTGAGCACATCGCTGTCATCGACATGATTGGTGCGATACGGCAACTGCACCTGCTTGATGCCAGGCTCCGACAGCCAGGCGCTGTCCGCTTCGGGCAGGAAATTGATCACCGTGACGACGTGCAGATTTTTCAGTAGCGGCACCGCGCCAGCGCTGGGCAAGGCGCTGCGATACAGCGTCGGTGACAGGCGGAACAGGTTGAACTGCGCCTCGACTGGCTGCGCCCACTCGGCCGGGCGAGACTGCATCGCGTCGGCAGCCCGGGCGGCGATGCCATGCAACAGGGCAATCAGGGAAAAACACAACACAGGGAAAAAGCGCACTTGGGACATGCTGGGCTGACCGTTTCGGCAATGTTCGTTGAAGGAATCGCAGCTTCGGTGTTTGGCGGTCAAGGCGTCGTGAGCGGGCCGTCAAAGAATCGTGAACCGTTGCGTTCGCGGGCTTTTTTCCGCGCAAGCGGTTTTTCTTGATGCTTAGCCTGCTACCATTTGTCACATGATGTTGCAGACGTGTCGCCTTTTCCCGGGCCAGACTTCCGTCATCGCAACGCGAAATCCCTCGAGCTGCTCGCAGAAGCGGCTGACTTTTTTGCCTGATGAGGTGCCCTTCCATGTCTGATCAAGATCAAGACAACCCGCGGCGTGAGTTTTTACGCAAATCCCTGACCCTGATCCCGGTGGTCACCCTGGCCAGCACCGGCCTGGGCAGCAGCGTGCTGCAAGCCGCCCCGCAAAGCGCGCCAGCCGCTGCCGCGCCACAACCTGCCTCCACCGATGCGCAGGTTTACCAGCCGAACTACTTCACCGCCGAAGAATGGGCGTTCATCAACGCCGCCGTCGCGCAACTGATCCCCAACGATGCCCAAGGCCCGGGTGCGCTCGAAGCCGGCGTGCCGGAATACATCGATCGTCAGATGAACACGCCGTATGCCGCTGGCGCCCTCTGGTACATGCAAGGCCCGTTCAACGCCGACGCCGCGCCGGAAATGGGCTGGCAGAGCAAATTGGTGCCCAAGGACATCTATCGCCTGGGTATCGCCGCCACGGACCAGTGGGCAAAAGCCCTCAACGGTAAAACATTTGCCGAGCAAGACAGCGCTACCCGAGACGAATTGCTCAAGCAACTCGAAGCCGGAAAACCACAGTTTGACGCCGTTCCGGCGAAGGTTTTCTTCAATCTGCTGCTGCAAAACACCAAGGAAGGCTTCTTCTGCGACCCGATCCACGGTGGCAATAAAGGCATGGTCGGCTGGACCCTGATCGGTTTTCCCGGCGCTCGCGCCGATTTCATGGATTGGGTGGAACGCAACGAGCCATACCCCTTCCCGGCAGTGTCGATTCGCGGCGAGAGGGCGTAAGGATGGCAACGGTAATGAAGAAGGTTGATGCAGTCATCGTCGGTTTCGGCTGGACCGGCGCGATCATGGCCAAGGAATTGACCGAAGCGGGTCTCAATGTGCTGGCGCTGGAGCGCGGGCCGATGCAGGACACCTACCCCGACGGTAACTATCCGCAGGTGATCGACGAACTCACCTACAGCGTGAGGAAAAAACTCTTTCAGGACATCTCGAAAGAGACCGTCACCATCCGCCACAGCGTCAACGACATTGCCCTGCCGAACCGCCAGTTGGGCGCGTTCCTGCCGGGCAACGGCGTCGGCGGTGCCGGATTGCACTGGTCGGGCGTGCACTTTCGCGTCGATCCGATCGAGTTGCGCATGCGCAGCCATTACGAAGAACGCTACGGCAAAAGCTTTATTCCCAAGGACATGACCATCCAGGACTTCGGCGTCAGCTATGAAGAGCTGGAGCCGTTCTTCGACTTCGCCGAAAAAGTCTTCGGCACCTCCGGCCAGGCCTGGACGGTGAAAGGCCAATTGGTCGGTCAGGGCAAGGGCGGCAATCCTTACGCGGCGGATCGTTCCAACCCGTTCCCGCTTGAAGCACAGAAGAACACGGTATCGGCACAGCTGTTCGGCGAAGCGGCTACAGAAGTCGGTTACAAACCTTACAACCTGCCTTCGGCCAATACTTCCGGGCCGTACACCAATCCCTACGGCGCGCAGATGGGCCCGTGCAACTTCTGCGGTTTCTGCAGCGGCTACGTCTGCTACATGTATTCGAAGGCCTCGCCGAACGTGAATATTCTGCCGGCGCTCAAGCCCCTGCCGAATTTCGAACTGCGGCCCAACTCCCATGTGCTGCGGGTCAACCTCGACAGCAGCAAAACCAAAGCGACCGGCGTGACTTACATCGACGGCCAGGGCCGCGAGATCGAGCAGCCGGCGGATCTGGTCATCCTCGGCGCGTTCCAGTTGCATAACGTGCGCCTGATGCTGCTCTCCGGCATCGGCAAACCGTACGACCCGATCAGCGGCGAAGGCGTGGTCGGGCGCAACTTCGCCTACCAGAACATGGCGACCATCAAGGCGTTCTTCGACAAGGACACCCACACCAACAACTTCATCGGCGCCGGCGGTAACGGCGTGGCGGTGGACGACTTCAACGCCGACAACTTCGACCACGGCCCGCACGGCTTCGTCGGCGGCTCGCCGATGTGGGTCAACCAGGCCGGCAGCCGACCTATCGCCGGTACGTCGACCCCGCCAGGCACTCCGGCCTGGGGTAGCGCGTGGAAACGTGCGACTGCCGATTACTACACCCATCAGGTGTCGATGGACGCCCACGGCGCGCATCAGTCCTACCGTGGCAACTACCTCGATCTCGATCCGGTGTACCGCGATGCCTACGGCCTTCCGTTGCTGCGGATGACGTTTGACTGGCAGGAAAACGACATCAAGATGAACCGCTTCATGGTCGAAAAAATGGGCAAGATCGCTGAGGCCATGGGCCCGAAAGCCATTGCGGTGATTGGCAAGAAAGTCGGCGATCATTTCAACACCGCGTCGTACCAGACCACCCACCTCAACGGTGGCGCGATCATGGGCACCGATCCGAAGACCAGCGCGCTGAACCGCTATCTGCAGAGCTGGGACGTGCACAACGTGTTCGTTCCGGGGGCATCGGCGTTCCCGCAGGGGCTGGGTTACAACCCGACCGGTCTGGTCGCGGCATTGACCTATTGGTCGGCGAAAGCCATCCGCGAGCAGTACCTGAAAAACCCCGGCCCGCTGGTTCAGGCTTAAGGAGCGATGACCATGAAAAACCTCGTTATCGCCACCCTGGTCCTGCTCGGCAGCGCCTCCGTTCATGCCGCTGAAGCTGATCAGAATCTGATCAAACAGGGCGAATACCTGGCCCGCGCCGGTGACTGCGTGGCCTGCCATACGGCCAAGGGCGGCAAACCGTTCGCTGGCGGGCTGCCGATGGAAACGCCGATCGGCACGATTTACTCAACCAACATCACTCCGGATAAAACCGGGGTGGGTGATTACAGCTTCGAGGATTTTGACCAGGCGGTGCGCCATGGTGTCGCCAAAAACGGTAGTACGTTGTACCCGGCGATGCCGTATCCGTCCTATGCCCGTGTCAGCGAAGGCGACATGAAAGCGCTGTATGCGTATTTCATGCACGGCGTCGAACCGGTGGCGCAGGACAACAAGGCCAGCGACATTCCGTGGCCGCTGAGCATGCGCTGGCCGCTGATGGGCTGGCGCTGGCTGTTTGCGCCAAAGGTCGAGGACTACAAGGCGACAAGTGACGATGCGGTGATCAATCGCGGTGCTTATCTGGTGGAAGGCCTCGGCCATTGCGGCGCCTGCCATACCCCGCGCGCACTGACCATGCAGGAAAAATCCCTGAGTGCGGCGGACGGCAGCGAATTCCTCGCCGGCAGTGCGCCGCTCGAAGGCTGGATCGCCAAAAGCCTGCGCGGTGATCACAAGGATGGCCTCGGCAGCTGGAGCGAGGAGCAACTGGTGCAGTTTCTCAAAACCGGACGCAGTGACCGCAGCGCGGTGTTCGGCGGCATGAGCGATGTGGTCACTCACAGCATGCAGTACATGACCGATGCCGACCTGACCGCGATTGCTCGCTATCTCAAATCGCTGCCGGCCAGTGATCCAGCGGATCAGCCGCATCAGTACGATGCGAAAGCGGCGAAAGCTTTGTGGAACGGGGATGACAGCCAACCCGGCGCCTCGGTGTACATTGACAACTGCGCGGCGTGCCATCGCACCGACGGCCATGGCTACACCCGGGTGTTCCCGGCGTTGGCGGGCAACCCGGTGCTGCAAACGGAAGACCCGACTTCGCTGATCCACATTGTGCTCAAGGGCGGAACCTTGCCGGCGACACACGCCGCGCCATCGACCTTCACCATGCCCGGTTTCGCCTGGCGCCTGTCGGACCAGGAAGTGGCGGATGTGGTGAGTTTTATTCGGGGCAGCTGGGGTAACAAGGGAGCGTCGGTAAGCGCTGATGAAGTCAGCCATTTACGCGCCAGCGATATGAGCAGCACGTCCAACGATGATCTTGGTCAAGTGACCCAGAGCAAATAAAAAACTGCCCGCCTATATAAGGCGGGCAGTTTTTCATGCATTTCAAATTTCAACTTTGAGCATTTAACAATGTCATGGATTCATGATATTGACGTAAGCCTTGGCCAATGCCAGCAACTTGTTCTTGTCATCCGCATCAATATCACCGTCGCCATCGATATCCTTGTCATTACGCACATCGAAAGTTGTTCCTCCATCATAAGAGGCGGCAATAATAATTCGCGAATCCAGCAGGGACTCGGTCGGAACCGCATTGCGCGCGTCCCAGCCGGCTTGCTTCAGCGCGAATTGTATCGACACCAGTACTTCGTCTGGGTCAACCGGAGTTGGGCCGAGTTTTTGCAGAAAGATGCCACGCTGGTTGAAGCTGGACATTATTAATTCCTTTTAAATAGAGTTATAAGAGTTGCAACACGGCGAATACTAACGGGATAAACAGCACGCCTGATACTTAAAAGGTGTGTCTTCGGATTGCGATAATAGTTGGAATAGTTGGCAACTTTCGCGTTAATAATTTTATGGATAGACCTGAGCGCCCAACGGCAGTAGCTATCATTTGAAGCACAGGATACTGTATGCACATACAGCCAACAGGATGCCTGCGATGTCAATCTCCCCGCCCCTTCGTGGTCGCGGCACCGCGACCAACCCGCACAACCGCTTCGCCCCCAGCCGTTCGGTGGCCGAGGACGATGGCTGGTATCAGGAAGTGCCGGACACGCAAAACACCGAGGTGATCATCGAAAAGGCCAAATCGATCATCACCCGCAACACCTCGCCAGACCTGCCCTTCGACCGCTCGATCAACCCCTACCGCGGCTGCGAGCACGGCTGCATCTATTGCTACGCGCGACCCAGCCATGCCTATTGGGACATGTCGCCAGGCCTCGACTTCGAAACGAAGCTGATCGCCAAAACCAACGCGGCCCAAGTGCTGGAAGAGCAGTTGGGCAAAAAAGGCTATCAATGCGCGCCGATCAATCTGGGCTCCAACACCGATCCTTATCAGCCGATCGAGCGCGAGCACAAAATCACTCGCCAGACCCTGGAGGTGCTGCTGCGCTATCGCCACCCGGTGACCATCGTCACCAAGGGCTCGCTGATTCTGCGCGATCTCGACTTGCTGACTGAACTGGCGCAACAACGGCTGGTGGCGGTGATGATCAGCCTGACCACCCTGGACGACGAGCTCAAGCGCATCCTCGAACCGCGTGCCGCTGCGCCCAAGGCGCGCTTGCGCGCAATCCGGGTGATGCGCGAAGCGGGCATTCCCGTCGGGGTGCTGTGTTCGCCGATGATCCCGATGATCAACGACAGCGAGATCGAAAGCCTGCTGACCGAGGCCCACGCGGCGGGCGCGCAGAGTGCCGCCTACATGATGCTGCGCCTGCCGCTGGAAGTCGCGCCGCTGTTCGAAGAGTGGTTGCAGGCGCACTATCCGCAACGCGCCGCGCATGTGCTGAGTCTGATTCGCCAGAGTCGTGGCGGCGAGCTCTACGACAGCCGTTTCGGTGCACGAATGCGCGGTGAAGGGCCATTTGCCGACCTGCTCGCCCAGCGCTTTGCCAAGGCAATAAAAAAGCTCGGCTTGAACAAGCGTGATGGCTATAACCTCGATTGCACAGCCTTCTGTCCGCCGGGTCGCCAGATGTCGTTGATTTAGCGACAATTGACGCAGGGTTGAAGGGTTGGAATCCTTCCGTCGAAACGCCCGGTCACGTTTTTTGTGACCTGGAACACACGTTCTAGAGCGTTTGATTCAGTTTCAGTTAAGTTTCGGCGGCTACCTTGTTCATCGAGTGACTGACGGGTCGGGATGACCCGGATGGTTTAAACAGCCACTGGCTTCATACCGGAATACCGGGGCAAGACTCCCTGAATCCGCACAAGAGGATGAATCATGAGTGACAAGGATAAACAGTCGTTGGCTGCGTCGGGGCAAACCCCGGAAGCGGAATCCGCCGATGCAGCGCTGCGACAGATCGTTGACGGCTTTTTGCGTTTTCACCATGAAGTTTTTCCGCAACAGGAAGAACTCTTCAAAAAGCTCGCCACCGCCCAGGCACCCAAGGCCATGTTCATCACCTGCGCCGACTCGCGCATCGTTCCCGAGCTGATCACCCAGAGCTCGCCGGGCGACCTGTTCGTGACCCGCAACGTCGGTAACGTCGTACCGCCTTACGGTCAGATGAACGGCGGCGTTTCCACCGCCATCGAGTACGCGGTCCTGGCGCTGGGCGTGCAGCACATCATCATCTGCGGCCACTCCGATTGCGGTGCGATGCGTGCGGTACTCAATCCGGACAGCCTGGAAAAAATGCCTACGGTCAAAGCCTGGCTGCGCCACGCCGAAGTCGCGAAAACCATGGTGCACGACAACTGTCACTGCGCCGACGAAAAAGAAAGCATGCCGATCCTCACCGAGGAAAACGTCATCGCCCAATTGCAGCACTTGCGTACCCATCCTTCGGTAGCCTCACGCATGGCGAACGGTCATCTGTTCATCCATGGCTGGGTCTACAACATCGAAACCAGCGAAATCAAAGCTTACGACGCGGACCAGGGACGTTTCCTGCCACTCGACGGCAGTCATCCGATTCCTGTGGCGACGCCCAAAGCGCGCTTCTAAATCTTCCCAACAATCTGTGTGGTATGACGCCGGCCGCTGACTCAGCGGCCCGGCATCCCCACGCCTGAAGAAAACTTCGGGAGAATCGCCATGCGTGCGGCTCAATTGAAAGCTGTGTTGCCACGGGAGCTGCTCGCTTCCGTGGTTGTGTTTCTGGTCGCCCTGCCGCTGTGCATGGGCATCGCCATTGCCTCGGGGCTGCCGCCGGCCAAGGGTTTGATCACTGGCATCATCGGCGGTCTGGTGGTGGGCTGGCTGGCCGGCTCGCCGCTGCAGGTCAGCGGGCCGGCAGCAGGGCTGGCGGTGTTGGTCTTTGAGTTGGTGCGCCAGCACGGCATCGAAATGCTCGGGCCGATTTTGCTGCTCGCCGGCTTCCTGCAACTGGTCGCCGGACGCCTGAAGCTCGGCTGCTGGTTCCGGGTCACCGCGCCAGCGGTGGTCTACGGCATGCTGGCGGGGATCGGCGTGTTGATTGTGCTTTCCCAAGTCCATGTGATGCTCGACGCCTCGCCCAAGCCTTCCGGACTGGATAACCTCACGGCGTTCCCAGGTGCGGTGGCGCAGGCCTTGCCGTCATTTGGCTGGCAGGCCGGTTTGCTCGGTCTGTCGACGATTGCGGTGATGTGGCTGTGGGAAAAATTCCGCCCGCATAAGCTGCGCTTCATTCCCGGCGCGTTGCTGGGTGTAGGCCTGGCGACGGGAGCCAGTCTGATGCTGGCGTTGCAGGTCAAGCGCGTCGAGGTCCCGGCGAATCTGGCCGAAGCGATTGATTGGCTGAAACCGGCCGATTTGCTCAGCCTCGCCGACCCGACGCTGCTGATCGCGGCGTTTGCCGTAGCGTTTATTGCCAGCGCCGAAACCCTGTTATCGGCTGCGGCTGTGGATCGTATGCACAGCGGCGTGCGTTCGGATTTCGACCGCGAACTGTCGGCCCAGGGTGTCGGCAACATGCTCTGCGGCCTGGTCGGTGCGCTGCCGATGACCGGGGTGATCGTGCGCAGCTCGGCCAACGTTCAGGCCGGTGCGACCACGCGTTACTCGACAATTTTCCATGGCCTGTGGCTGCTGGCGTTCGTGCTGTTGCTGTCGAGCGTGCTGCAAAGCATTCCGGTGGCGAGCCTGGCGGGTGTGCTGGTGTATACCGGGTTCAAACTGGTCGACCTGAAAGCCTTCCGCGGCCTGAGTCGTTACGGACGCATGCCGATGTTCACCTACGCCGCCACGGCGCTGGCGATCATCTTCACCGACCTGCTGACCGGCGTGCTGATCGGTTTCGGCCTGACCTTGGTGAAGCTGGCGTTCAAGGCCTCGCGCCTGAAGATCAGCCTGATCGACCTGCCGCAGGACGGCGAGATGGAATTGCGTCTGGTCGGCGCGGGGACATTCCTTAAAGTACCGGCGCTGACACAGGTGCTGAACTCGATTCCACACGGCACGACGGTGCATGTGCCGCTCAACAACTTGAGCTACATCGACCATTCGTGTCTGGAGTTGCTGGAAGAGTGGGGCCGGGCGAATGCAGCGAAGGGTTCGAAGCTGTTGATCGAATCCCGCGGGTTGAAGCGCAGGCTTGAGGGCCGGGTGCGGACCAATACCGGGATTGGTGCGGCCGGCTAGAAATTCTGGCTGCGCGCAAAACCCTGTGGGAGGGGGCTTGCTCCCGAAAGCGGTGGTTCAGTCAACATTGATAGTGACTGAGACATCGCCTTCGGGAGCAAGCCCCCTCCCACATTGGCTTCCCGCAAAGTCCCGGGGTCAGGCAGCTGGCTGATCCAGCTCCAGTCCCACGCCCAAGCGGCGACTCATGCACGGCCAGCGTTTCCACGCCGCGCCAGTGTCCGGACTGCTGAGTTTCTCGCGGTAGGCTTCCACCGATTCCAGGGCAAAGCTCTCGTCGTTGAGCATCTCGTCGAAGGCGTGATGCACGACTTCATCCAGCTGGTTGGCAAATTCTTCACCGATCAATTGGTGAGCAATCAGGTTGGCGACCGTCATGTCCAGCGGGATCAGCGGCTGGCCGAAATGCTTGATGTACAGGTCGTTGACCTCTTCGACAAACCGGTGCGCCAGATAGGCTTCGTCCAGCAGGCTGTCCAGACCGACATGCCCGGCCATGATTGCCGGCGGCTGGAGGAAATACTGCTCGGCGATTTTCAGTACCGGTTTGATCTGCGATTCGATTCCCGCTTCCCTGGCCACTTCATTGGCTGCGTCCAGCAGGTCTGGCACTTCATCGATGTAGGCGGCGACAAATCGCGTCAGCACGCCTTGGGCGTCGGCTTCCGGCAACTGGATCGCCGGGTGTAGATGGGGCAGCTTGCTTTCCAGCTGACGGGTCAGCAGGCCGGTGTCTTTTTCGTGCTGTTGGGCTTTTTGGATCTGCTCGCGCAATGCGGCGGTGTTCATGAAAACTCCAGGAAACAAGGCAATGAAATAGGGAAGACATAACTTAGCTGGCTTACGAAAAACGCTAAGACGCATTTGTCATAATTATTTCATCCTTGATGCACCTGCGTTATATCCATTTGCCACCACTCGTCTGCATCCTTCTCCATTCGTGCCCTTGAATGCAAGTCCCGGCTGTTTCAGTTCATTTACGTCTTCGGGTTGCAATTCTCGGTCGCTGTCTATACTCGCCAATGAATGGAGTTAGCTGATGACGCCCGACTGCACCTGCAGCAAGGCCCGGCGATTCAAGTTCGTAGTCTGATGCAGCCGCTCCCTTGCCGCAGGCGATACGCCGGCGGGATAACAAGAACGATAAGGGGAACCCGCAATGATGCGACATCCACATGTCTGGATGGGCCTCCTGTTGTGGTCGATTTTCAGCCAGGCCAACGCGGCTTGGACTGTGAATATGGCGCCTGGAGCGACTGAAATCAGTCACGCAGTATTCGACCTGCACATGACCATTTTCTGGATCTGTGTGGTGATCGGGATCATCGTCTTCGGCGCCATGTTCTGGTCGATGATGGTGCACCGCCGCTCCACCGGGCAGGTCGCGGCAAAATTCCACGAAAGTACCGGCGTCGAGATCATGTGGACCGTCGTGCCGCTGCTGATTCTGGTGGCCATGGCCGTTCCCGCCACCGCCACGCTGATCAAGATGTACGACACCAGCGAAGCGGACATCGATATCCAGATCACCGGTTATCAGTGGAAGTGGCATTACAAATACCTGGGTCAGGACGTCGAGTTCTTCAGCAACCTGGCCACCCCCGCCGAGCAGATCCACAACAAGGAAGCCAAGGGCGAGCATTACCTGCTCGAAGTCGACAAGCCATTGGTGCTGCCGATCGGCGCCAAGGTGCGCTTCCTCGTCACCTCCGCCGACGTCATCCACTCATGGTGGGTGCCGGCGTTCGCAGTCAAACGCGATGCGATTCCCGGATTCGTCAACGAAGCCTGGACGCGCATCGACAAACCCGGCCTTTACCGCGGCCAGTGCGCCGAACTGTGCGGCAAGGACCATGGCTTCATGCCGATCGTGGTCGAGGTCAAGGAGAAGGCCGACTACGAAGCCTGGCTCGCCGAGCGCAAGGCCGAGGCGGCGCAGCTCAAAGAGCTGACCAGCAAGGAATGGACCCTCGACGAGCTCAAGGAGCGCGGCGACAAGGTCTATCACACCGCTTGCGTGGCCTGCCACCAGGCCGAAGGCCAGGGCCTGCCGCCGATGTTCCCGGCGCTCAAGGGCTCGAAAATCGCCACCGGCCCGATCAAGGATCACCTGAGCATCGTCTTCCACGGCAAGCCCGGCACCGCCATGGCGGCGTTCGGCAAGCAATTGTCGGAAGTCGATATCGCCGCGGTCGTGACGTACGAACGTAACGCCTGGGGTAACAACAAGGGCGACATGGTCACGCCAAAACAAGTGCTGGAGCTGAAACAGGCGGAAAGCCAATGAGCCGGTCAATTGCGTACTGCGTGAACCGGTCGGGGCCAGACGCCCCGGCCCGCCCCGTCCACTCACTTGAAGGAGACCGGCCATGAGTGCTGTCATCGATGACCACGGTCACGCCGACCACGCCCACGGCCCTGCCAAAGGCCTGATGCGCTGGGTGTTGACCACCAACCACAAGGACATTGGCACCCTGTACCTGTGGTTTGCGTTCTGCATGTTCCTGCTCGGCGGCTCGTTCGCCATGGTCATTCGTGCCGAGTTGTTCCAGCCCGGCCTGCAGATCGTGCAACCGGAATTCTTCAACCAGATGACCACCATGCACGGCCTGGTGATGGTCTTCGGCGCGGTCATGCCGGCGTTCGTCGGCCTCGCCAACTGGATGATTCCGCTGATGGTCGGCGCGCCGGACATGGCCCTGCCGCGGATGAACAACTTCAGTTTCTGGCTGCTGCCGGCGGCGTTTCTGCTGCTGGTGTCGACCCTGTTCACGCCGGGTGGCGGGCCGAATTTCGGCTGGACCTTCTACGCGCCGCTGTCGACGACTTACGCGCCGGAAAGCGTGACGTTTTTCATCTTCGCCATTCACCTGATGGGCATCAGCTCGATCATGGGCGCGATCAATGTGGTCGCGACCATTCTCAACCTGCGCGCCCCCGGCATGACACTGATGAAAATGCCGCTGTTCGTCTGGACGTGGCTGATCACCGCATTCCTGCTGATCGCAGTGATGCCGGTGCTGGCCGGGTGCGTGACGATGATGCTGATGGACATTCACTTCGGCACCAGTTTCTTCAGCGCCGCCGGCGGTGGTGATCCGGTGCTGTTCCAGCATGTGTTCTGGTTCTTCGGCCACCCCGAGGTGTACATCATGATCCTGCCGGCGTTCGGCGCGGTCAGCCAGATCATCCCGACCTTCGCGCGCAAGCCGCTGTTCGGCTACACCTCGATGGTCTACGCCACGGCGAGCATCGCCTTCCTGTCGTTCATCGTCTGGGCGCACCACATGTTTGTGGTCGGCATTCCGCTGGTGGGCGAGTTGTTCTTCATGTACGCGACCATGCTCATCGCGGTGCCGACCGGGGTGAAAGTGTTCAACTGGGCCAGCACCATGTGGCAAGGCTCGATGACCTTCGAGACGCCGATGCTGTTTGCCGTCGCGTTCGTCATCTTGTTTTCCATCGGCGGCTTCTCCGGGCTGATGCTGGCGATCGCCCCGGCGGACTTCCAGTATCAGGACACCTACTTCGTCGTCGCGCACTTCCATTACGTGCTGGTGCCGGGGGCGATCTTCGGAATTTTCGCCTCGGCGTACTACTGGCTGCCGAAGTGGACCGGACACATGTACGACGAAACCCTCGGCAAACTGCATTTCTGGCTGTCGTTCGTCGGCATGAACCTGACCTTCTTCCCGATGCACTTCGTGGGTCTTGCAGGGATGCCGCGGCGGATTCCGGACTACAACCTGCAGTTCGCCGACTTCAACATGGTCTCGTCGATTGGCGCGTTCATGTTCGGCGCCACGCAGATTTTCTTCCTGTTCATCGTGATCAAGACCATCCGTGGCGGCGAGCCGGCGCCGGCCAAACCGTGGGATGGCGCCGAAGGGCTGGAGTGGAGCGTGCCGTCGCCGGCGCCGTATCACACCTTCACCACGCCGCCGGAAGTGAAATGAAAACCTCACCAGCTTGCACATTCCCTCGTGGCGAGGGAGCTTGCTCGCCGTTTCGGGGGAGGCATGAACCATGGCTGACTCGATCTCGCTGAAGAAACTGGTCACGCGCCTGTTGCTCGTCGTGGTGGCGATGTTTGTCTTCGGCTTCGCCCTGGTGCCGATCTACGACGTGATGTGCAAAGCCTTCGGCATTAACGGCAAGACCGGTGGCCAGTACGCCGGTGAGCAA
Organism: Pseudomonas sp. SWRI99; assembly: GCF_014270125.1. NCBI lineage: Bacteria > Pseudomonadati > Pseudomonadota > Gammaproteobacteria > Pseudomonadales > Pseudomonadaceae > Pseudomonas > Pseudomonas sp. SWRI99. The sequence goes on from NZ_JABWQR010000028.1 coordinate 40,297, forward strand.
GTGGTCGACACCTCGCGCCAGGTGCGCGTGCAGTTTTTGTCGACCAACACCGCCGACATGCCGTGGGATTTCTATCCCAAGCACGACGAGCTGACCGCCAACCCCGGTGCGGTCAACGAGATGGTGTTCATCGCGCGCAACCCCACCGACAAACCGATGAGCGCACAAGCGGTGCCAAGTATCGCGCCGAGCAACGCGGCGGCGTATTTCCACAAGACCGAATGCTTCTGCTTTACCCAGCAGGTGCTGCAGCCCGGTGAACAGATCGAAATGCCCGTGCGTTTCATCGTTGACCGCGACATGCCCAAGGAAGTGAAGCACCTGACGCTGTCCTACACGCTGTTCGATATCACCGCCCGACATCCGCCGGTGGCCGTTAGCACTGGCGGTTGAGCGTGCCCGATAAGGAGAACAATAAATGGCAACTCATGAGCACTATTACGTCCCGGCCCAGAGCAAATGGCCGATCATCGCCACGGTCGGAATGTTCGTCACCGTGTACGGCCTCGCGACCTGGTTCAACGATCTGAAGGCGGCGCGTCCGGATTCCCACGGCCCGCTGATCTTTTTCGTCGGTGGGCTGCTGCTGGCGTACATGCTGTTCGGCTGGTTCGGTGCGGTGATCAAGGAAAGTCGCGCGGGGCTGTATAGCCCGCAACTGGATCGCTCGTTCCGTTGGGGCATGAGCTGGTTCATCTTTTCCGAAGTGATGTTCTTCGTCGCCTTCTTCGGCGCGCTGTTCTATATCCGCGTCGTTTCCGCGCCTGGGCTGGCCGGCGAAGGCAGCAAGGGCCTTTCGGAGATGCTCTGGCCGAACTTCGAATATGTCTGGCCGCTGCTGAACAACCCGGACCCGAAACTGTTTCCGCCGCCCAAGGACGTCATCAGCCCGTGGGGCTTGCCGCTGCTCAACACCATTTTGCTGGTCAGCTCCAGCGTGACCATCACCATCGCCCACCATGCGCTGAAGAAAGGTCATCGCGGCGCACTGAAACTCTGGCTGGCGATCACCGTGCTGCTGGGCGTCGCGTTTCTTGGCTTCCAGGCTGAGGAATACATCCACGCCTACAAGGAACTTGGACTGACCCTCGGCTCGGGCATCTACGGCGCAACGTTCTTCATGCTCACCGGGTTTCACGGCGCCCACGTGACCATCGGCACGATCATTTTGTTCGTGATGCTGATGCGCATCATGAAAGGCCATTTCGACAACGAGCACCAGTTCGGTTTCGAAGCGGCGAGCTGGTATTGGCACTTCGTCGACGTGGTGTGGATCGGCTTGTTCTTCTTCGTCTACATACTCTGAAGCGGCAAGCCTCTAGCTGCAAGCTACAAGCTTTAAGTCAAAGCAGTACGGCTTCTAACTTGCAGCTTGCCGCTTGAAGCTTGCCGCTCGCGTCTACCACGGCACGTGGGAGACCAACTGGCCGCTGTAGAAACCCCAGGCCATCAGGCCGACGGTGACGGCGGCCAGTGCCACCCGAACACTCAAGGCGATGACCAGGCGATTTGAACTGCTGTCGTCCTTGACCAGGAAAAACAGGCCGCTGAACAGGCTGATCACCGTGGCAATCAGCATCAGGACGATCGCTGCTTTGAACATGGCAAGACTCCGGGGGACAGGCGATGCATTTGAGTATAGCGATCGTGACAACTGACTTTGTGGCGCAGCCATGAAGCACTTTCGCCCGGGCGTAATACCGACGGTGGTGGTCGCGTTGTTGCTGCCGCTGATGGTTGCGCTGGGCTTCTGGCAACTGGGCCGGGGCGCTGAAAAAACCACCCTGCTCGCCAGCTACGCCGAACGTCGCGTGGCCGAACCGATGGCCAGCAGCGAATTGCCGGGCAGTGCTGACCCGGCTTATCGCCGCGTGCAGCTACATGGCCAGTTCGATGCTGCTCATACCCTGTTGCTCGACAACCGCCAGCGTGGCGGCAAGGTTGGCGTCGAGTTGCTGCAACCGTTCCAGGATCAGCACACGGGGTTGTGGCTGCTGGTCAATCGCGGCTGGTTGCCCTGGCCGGACCGGCGCGTGCCGCCGCAATTCAGCACACCCGTCGAGACACTGACACTCGACGCCTGGGTCTACGTCGCCCCGGGCGCGACGTTCCAGTTACACGCCGACCCGGTCAGCAGTGTCTGGCCGCAAACCATTACCGCCGTCGAGCCGGCCAGACTCTGGCAAACCCTGGAACGCGACGGTTTCGCCTACGAACTGCGCGCCGAGCCCGGTCCGGTCAGCTATCAGACGGATTGGCCGGTGGTTGCGATGGGCCCGGAAAAACACCTCGGCTATGCCGTGCAATGGTTTGCCATGGCCACGGCCCTGCTCGGCCTCTACCTCTATCTTGGCTGGCACAACGCAAAGGAGAAACGCCATGGGAAGCGCCATGAATCCACCCAGCATGTCTGAAGCCAAACCCGCCCTCAGCCGTCGGCGCGGGCGCATTCAATTGCTGCTGATCGTGCTCGGCGTGGTCGGACCGATGCTGCTCGCCACCGGCATGTACAAGTTGCAGTTCTGGGTGCCGGAAGGACGCAGTTATCACGGCGAACTGATCGGCAACGGCCAGACCCGCGCCGACCTCGGCGTGCAGGCCGATGAGCAGCGCTGGCAGATTCTGGTGACAGCGCCGAAGGACTGCGCAGTCGACTGCCAGCAACTGGTGTATCTGGCGCGGCAGATCCAGATCAGCCTGGGCCGCGAAGCCGGACGCGCCAGCCACGCTCTGGCCGCCGCGCAACCGCTGAGCGCCGACTACGCCGCCAGACTCGACCGCGAATACCCGCAGTTGCAACGCTATCCGCTGGATGCCGGCGTGTTCGCCAGGACCACCGGCGACAAGGCGGCGCCGCAGCTATGGATCGTCGACCCGCACGGCAATCTCGTACTGCGCTACGAGCCGAATGTGAAAGGCAAGGATCTGCTCAACGACCTGCGTCACCTGCTGAAACTGTCGAACATCGGATAAGGGCATCGTCATGGCCAAACCTGGATTTCGCCTCGCGCTGTTTGCCACCCTGCTGGCACTGATTGTGGTGCTGCTTGGCGCCTACACGCGCCTGACCCACGCCGGCCTCGGCTGCCCGGACTGGCCGGGCTGCTACGGCTTTATCAGCGTGCCGGACAGCGAGGCGCAACTGGCCCATGCCGAACTGCATTTTCCCGACGCGCCGGTAGAAGCGCACAAGGGCTGGAACGAGATGATCCACCGCTACTTCGCCGGCAGCCTTGGCTTGTTGATTTCGGTGCTGGCCGGACGCGCCTGGGTCAACCGCCGCCACCCGGGGCAACCGGTGAAGCTGCCGCTGTTTGTGCTGGCGGTGGTCATCGCCCAGGCGGCGTTCGGCATGTGGACGGTGACGCTCAAGCTCTGGCCGCAAGTGGTTACCGGGCATTTGCTCGGCGGTTTTGCCACGTTGAGTCTGCTGTTTTTGCTGACGCTGAGGTTGTCCGGCGTGCTGCCGGCCCTGAGCGTGCCCAAGCGCTTGCAGTATTGGGCGACCGCGGGGCTGTTATTGGTGATCGGCCAGATTGCGCTGGGTGGCTGGGTCAGTTCCAACTACGCGGCGGTGGCCTGCATCGATTTTCCAACCTGTCATGGACAATGGCTGCCGCCTGCGGATTTCGCCAACGGCTTTCACCTGACTCAGCACATCGGCCCGAATTATCTCGGCGGACAGCTGGACAGCGATGCGCGCACGGCGATTCACCTGACCCACCGGATCGGCGCATTGCTGGTGACGTTGGTGCTGCTCGGTCTGGCCTGGCAGTTGAAAGTCGTCGGCATGACCCGTCTGGCCGCTCTGGTGCTGGTCGCCCTCGCCGCGCAGATCACCCTCGGGATCAGCAACGTGTTGTTTCATCTGCCGCTGCCGGTGGCCGTCGCCCATAACGCAGGCGGCGCGGCGTTGTTACTGACGCTGGTGCTGGTCAACTATCACGCGCGCACCAGTCTGCTCCAGGTGGCGCAACCGACGCTGGCGCGCTGGCGCTTCAGCCCGAATAAACCTGCCGTCGCGCCCATTGCATTAAAAGGAGAAACGCCATGGCGAGTCTGATCGGCGAACGTCCCGCGCAAGCGCTGTGGCGCGATTATCTGGAACTGACCAAGCCCAAAGTCGTGGTGCTGATGCTGATCACCTCGCTGGTCGGCATGTTCCTCGCGACCCGCGCCGGAGTGCCCTGGACGGTGCTGGTGTTCGGCAACCTGGGAATCGCGTTGTGTGCCGGCGGTGCGGCGGCGGTGAATCACGTAGTGGACCGGCGCATTGACGCGGTGATGGCGCGCACCCACAAGCGACCGTTGGCCGAGGGCCGGGTGTCGCCGGCGGCGGCGCTGACTTTCGCCCTGGTCCTGGCGCTGCTCGGTCAGGCGTTGCTGCTGACGTTCACCAATCCGTTGACCGCATGGCTGACCCTCGCCTCGCTGCTGGGTTACGCGGTGGTCTACACCGGTTTCCTCAAACGCGCGACACCGCAGAACATTGTCATCGGCGGCCTCGCCGGCGCCGCCCCGCCGCTGCTCGGCTGGACCGCCGCCACTGGCCACGTCAGCGCCGAACCGCTGCTGCTGGTGCTGATCATCTTCGCCTGGACCCCGCCGCACTTCTGGGCGCTGGCGATTCATCGCAAGGAGGAATACGCCAAGGCCGACATTCCGATGCTGCCGGTCACCCACGGCGAGCACTACACCAAAGTGCACATTCTGCTGTACACCTTCGCGCTGCTGGCGGTGAGCATGTTGCCCTACGTGATTCACATGAGCGGCGTGCTGTATCTGATCTGCGCGCTCGGCCTGGGCGCAAGGTTTCTGCAATGGGCCGTGGTGCTGTACCGTGGCACTCGGCCGCACGCGGCGATCAACACCTTCAAGTACTCTATTTATTACTTGTTCCTGTTGTTCATCGCCCTGCTCGTAGACCACTACTTACTGTTGAACCTATGACCCGAACCCAGAAAACCGTCTTCATCCTCGTGGCCGTGATCGCGCTGATCCTGGGCCTGACCGTCAACAAAGTGCTGAGCGGCAAGGGCCAGGGCGACCCCACCGCGCTGATCGACGCCGGGATCATCCTGCTGCCGCAAAGCCGCAACCTGCCGGACGTGACGATGACCGATCAGGACGGCAAACCAGTGGCCATCGATGAGCTGAAAGGCAAATGGAGTCTGTTGTTCTTCGGCTACACCTTCTGCCCGGACATCTGCCCGACCACTCTCGCGCAACTGCGCCAGATCAAGAGTGAGCTGCCCAAGGACGCGGTGGACAAATTACAGGTCGTGCTGGTCAGCGTGGACCCGAACCGCGATACGCCAAAACAGTTGAAGCAGTATCTGGGCTATTTCGATCCGCAGTTCATCGGCCTGACGCCGGCCTCGATTGAAGAACTGCAAAAAGTCGCCAATGCGGTGAGCATCCCGTTTATTCCGGCCGATACCAGCAAGCCGAATTACACGGTAGATCACAGCGGCAATCTGGCAGTGATCGGCCCGGACGGCACGCAGCGCGGGTTTATTCGGGCGCCGCTGAACAATGCCAAGCTGGTTGCGCAACTGCCGGCGATGCTTAGCCGCAAGTAACCCCATGATGAAACCCTGTGGCGAGGGAGCTTGCTCCCGCTCGGCTGCGCAGCAGTCGTAAACCCCAATTGATCCGGTGTAACGGTTAAATCGCATTAGCCGGTTTTGGGGCCGCTTCGCAGCCCAGCGGGACGGTGCGACGATTCGACAAGCTCCCTCGCCACAGATGCCGGCACCCGCAGTAGCTGTGTTTCGGATAAAAAAAGGGGACGCACATGGCGTCCCCTTTTTTGTAGCAGCAACCGGAATCAGAACGCCGGCAATACCGCGCCTTTGTACTTCTCGGTGATGAACTTTTTCACTTCCGGCGTGTGCAGCGCCGCCGCCAGCTTCTTCATCGCATCGCTGTCCTTGTTGTCGGCACGGGACACGAGGATGTTGACGTAAGGCGAGTCGTTGCCTTCGATCACCAGCGCATCCTTGGACGGATCGAGCTTGGCTTCCAACGCGTAGTTGGTGTTGATCAGCGCCAGATCGACCTGGGTCAGCACGCGCGGGATGGTCGCGGCTTCCAGTTCACGGAATTTCAAGTCTTTCGGGTTGGTCGCGATGTCTTTGATGGTCGACAGAATGTTGGTCGGGTCCTTCAGGGTGATCACGCCAGCCTTGGCCAGCAGCAACAGCGCACGGCCGCCGTTGGTGGCATCGTTGGGAATGACCACGTTGGCGCCGCTTGGCAGCTCTTCGATTTTCTTGACCTTGCTCGAGTAGGCGCCCAGCGGCTCCAGATGCACGCCGGTCACAGCGACGAGGCTGGTGCCCTTGGCCTTGTTGAATTCATCCAGGTACGGCTGGTGCTGGAAGAAGTTGGCGTCCAGGCGCTTTTCGGCGACCTGTACGTTCGGCTGAATGTAATCGGTGAAGACCTTGACCTTCAGATCCACGCCTTCCTTGGCCAGGGCTGGCTTGACGAATTCGAGGATTTCCGCGTGCGGCACCGGGGACGCGGCAACGGTCAGGGTTTCGGCATGGGCCGAAAACGCAGCAACGGCAGCGAAAGCAGCAATCAGTTTTTTCATTCAGCTAACTCCTTTTGATGGCGCCCGCCAGCGAAGGCCGGCGCCTCTTGATGACAACAAACCGTTATTTGCGCGAGAAATGCACGACCAGTCGGTCGCCAACCATTTGCAGCACCTGCACCAGAACCAACAGTAGCACCACGGTGACAATCATCACGTCGGTCTGGAAACGCTGGTAACCGAAACGGATCGCCAGGTCACCCAGACCACCGGCACCCACCACGCCGGCCATCGCCGTGTAGGACACCAGTGTAATCGCCGTCACCGTAATCGCTGCGAAAATGCCCGGACGTGCTTCCGGCAGCAAGGCGTTCATGATGATTTGCCGCGTGGTCGCGCCCATCGACTGGGTCGCTTCAATGATGCCGCGATCGACTTCACGTAACGCGGTTTCCACCAGCCGCGCGAAGAACGGGGTCGCCCCCACTACCAGCGGCGGAATCGCACCGGCCACGCCCAGCGACGTACCGGTGATCAGCACGGTGAACGGAATCATCACGATCAGCAGAATGATGAACGGCAACGAACGCAGAATGTTCACCGCCAGCGACATGAACGCGTAGAGGACACGGTTTTCCAGCAACTGACGCGGGCTGCAAAGGAACAGCAGCACACCCAGCGGCAGGCCGAGCAACACGGTGAACAGCAGCGAACCGCCGAGCATCAGCATCGTGTCGTTAGTGGCCAGGCCGATTTCGAGCCAGTCGATGTTTTGGAAGAACAGTTTGATCGCCGCGACTGCGGCGTCGTAATGCTTGATTGCAGCGTCGAACATTTCCATTAACGCAGGACCTCCATGTGAACGTCAGCGGCGGTGAAGCGGGCGAACGCCGCTTCCATGTCGCCACCGGTGACGGCGAGGGTCAATTGCCCGTACGGAATGTCTTTGATGCGGTCGATGCGACCGGCGAGGATGCTGTAGTCGACCCCGGTTTCCCGGGCGACAGTGCCGAGCAACGGCGCGTAGGTCGCGTCGCCCTGGAAGGTCAGGCGCACGATGCGCCCGGGCACGTGAGCGAAATCGTCGCGTTGCTCGTCCTCGTCGATCTGCTCGCTTTCCTGGACGAAACGCTTGGTGGTCGGGTGTTGTGGATGCAGGAACACATCGGCCACCGACCCCTGCTCGACGATCACGCCGGCATCCATCACAGCCACCTGATCGCAGACGCGACGGATCACGTCCATCTCGTGGGTGATCAGGACGATGGTCAGTTTCAGCTCACGGTTAATCTCGGCCAGCAATTGCAGGACCGACGCGGTGGTCTGCGGGTCGAGGGCACTGGTGGCTTCGTCGCACAGCAGAATCTTCGGCTTGGTCGCCAGGGCGCGGGCGATGCCGACGCGCTGCTTCTGGCCGCCGGACAATTGCGCCGGGTACTTCTTCGCGTGGTCAGACAGACCGACCCGCGCCAGCAACTCGTCGACGCGCTGAAAGATTTCAGTGCTCGACAACTCACCGGCCAGGGTCAGCGGCAACGCCACGTTGTCGGCGACGGTCTTGGAGGCGAGCAGGTTGAAGTGCTGGAAGATCATCCCGACCTGCTGGCGGAAACGGCGCAAGCCGTTGGCGTCCAGCGCGGTGACTTCTTCGCCGTCGACGATGATCTTGCCGCCGCTGGCGTTTTCCAGGCGATTGATCAGACGCAGCAGGGTACTTTTGCCCGCACCGGAATGGCCGATCAGGCCGAACACCTGGCCGTTCTCGATAGAGAGACTGGTCGGGTGCAGCGCGGGAATATCCTTACCGGCGACGCGGTAAGTCTTGTGGACGTTTTGAAACTCGATCACGTAGCGAACCTTGTGGGGCGCGTTAGAAAAGGATCAGCGGTTAGCCGGGCGCGCATTTTAGCCTGTCCGTATAGAGGTTCTTAGCATTTATTTCGCAATTAACCTTCGATTTGGCAATAACGCGATCAAAGGTCATATAAACGGAACGGCTGAAACGCTCATCAGTCACTAAGTAAGCGACTTGAAACCCTGGGTGCCGTGCCCGGGAATCACTCAAGGGTCTGCGGAAGGCATCCGGGGCCAAACGAGGAGTTTACGTCTGATGAGCATCAAAAAGCCTGCACCTGATAAAAGCGAGATGGCCGGGACCGATACCCCGGATCGCGCCAATACCAACGCCAAACTCGACAGCCTGGAAAAATTCCGCTCCGACGCTACCGGCCAGGCGCTGCGTACCAATCAGGGCGTGAAGATCGCGGACAACCAGAACACCCTCAAGGCCGGTCCGCGCGGGCCATCGCTGCTCGAAGACTTCATCATGCGCGAGAAAATCACGCACTTTGACCATGAGCGCATTCCAGAGCGCATCGTCCATGCGCGCGGCACTGGCGCGCACGGCTTCTTTCAGAGCTACGAGAACCATGCAGCACTGACCAAAGCTGGTTTCCTACAGGACCCGGGCAAGAAAACCCCGGTCTTCGTGCGTTTTTCCACGGTGCAGGGGCCACGCGGTTCCGGCGATACCGTGCGTGACGTACGCGGTTTTGCGGTGAAATTCTTCACCGACGAGGGCAACTTCGACCTGGTCGGCAACAACATGCCGGTGTTCTTCATTCAGGACGCGATCAAATTTCCTGACTTCGTGCACGCGGTGAAACCCGAGCCGCACAACGAAATCCCGACCGGCGGCTCGGCTCACGATACCTTCTGGGACTTCGTCTCGCTGGTGCCGGAATCGGCGCACATGGTGATCTGGGCGATGTCCGACCGGGCGATTCCAAAAAGCCTGCGCAGCATGCAGGGTTTCGGCGTCCACACCTTTCGCCTGATCAACGTCGAGGGCAAATCGCGCTTCGTCAAATTCCACTGGCGCCCGACGGCGGGTACTTGCTCGCTGGTATGGGACGAAGCGCAAAAGCTCGCCGGTAAAGACACCGATTACCACCGTCGCGACCTGTGGGAAGCGATCGAGATGGGCGACTACCCGGAGTGGGAACTGGGCGTGCAGATCGTCGAAGAGGAAAACGAACACGACTTCGATTTCGACATCCTCGACCCGACCAAGATCATTCCCGAAGAAATCGTACCGATCACACCACTGGGCAAAATGACCCTCAACCGCAACCCGGACAATTTCTTTGCCGAAGTCGAGCAGGTCGCTTTCTGCCCGGGCCACATCGTACCCGGCATCGACTTCTCCAACGACCCGTTGCTGCAAGGCCGGCTGTTTTCCTACACCGACACGCAAATCAGCCGACTCGGCGGGCCGAATTTTCATGAATTGCCGATCAACCGTCCGGTGGCGCCGTTCCATAACGGCCAGCGCGATGCGCAACATCGCACGACGATCGACAAGGGCCGCGCCTCTTATGAACCCAACTCGATTGACGGCGGCTGGCCGAAAGAAACCCCACCGGCGGCACAGGACGGTGGTTTCGAGAGCTACCCGGAGCGCATCGACGCGGCGAAGATCCGCCAGCGCAGCGAGTCGTTCAGCGATCACTTCTCCCAGGCCCGGCTGTTCTTCAACAGCATGAGCGAGCATGAGAAAGAACACATCATTGCCGCTTACAGCTTCGAGCTGGGCAAGGTCGAGCGTGAATTTATCCGCGCCCGCGAAGTGAACGAAATCCTCGCCAACATCGACCTGACCCTGGCCAAGCGTGTTGCGCAAAACCTCGGTTTGCCGGCGCCGGTCAAAGGCACGGTCGAGGTGCGCAAGACTGCGCTGGAACGCTCCCCGGCGTTGAGTCAGGCCAACCTGCTGCCCGGCAATATCAAGACGCGCAAAGTGGCGATTCTCGCCGCCAATGGTGTGGACGATGCGGCCATCGATGCGATGAAGAAAGCGCTGGAAGCCGAAGGCGCCCACGCGAAACTGCTCGGCCCGACCTCGGCGCCGGTGAAAACCGCAGACGGCAAGGCGTTGGCGGTGGATGCATCGATGGAAGGCATGCCCTCAATCGCGTTTGACGCGGTGTTCGTGCCGGGTGGCGCGGCTTCGATCACCGCTTTAAGCGGCGACGGTGTGGCGTTGCATTATTTACTCGAGGCTTACAAACACCTGAAAGCAATTGCGCTGCACGGTGAGGCCAAGCAACTGCAGGACTTGCTGAAGCTGGACGCGGATGCGGGGTTGCTGCAGGGCAAGGATGTGGGTGCGCTGACCAAGCCGTTCTTTGCCGCGATTGGCGAGCATCGGGTGTGGGCGCGGGAGCCGAAGGCCAAGGCGATTCCAGCCTAAAAATCTTCGCTGAAAGTAACAACGCCATCGCGGGCAAGCCCGCTCCCACAGGGTCATATTGTCCTTGTGGGAGCGGGCTTGCCCGCGATGCTTTTTATGGCTTGCGCGGACTTAAAACCATCTGCGCCGGCACTGTGCGCAAAATCTGCTTCTCGATCTGCAGATCAAAATCCGGATCAAGCTTTTTCACGCGCTTGCTCAGCAACGTTGCCAACCACGGATAATCCGCCGTGCGCGGTGCCTGGATGCTGACAGCGCACTCGTAGTACACCACGTCGGCGGCGATCGCATCGAGTTGGCGCTGAAGCTTGTGAATATCGCCGATGTTCAAGGCAACCGTGGTGCTTTCGGCAGTCGGGTCGATCACCTTGGCTTTTGGCTTGGCTTCGGCGGCCAGCAAGGCAGCTTCGGCCTTCTCCAGCTCGGCTTTGCGCGCCTCGGTGATGGCGCCGTTGACGCCGCCGGTCAGTGCCGGAGCCGTGGGCATCAAGGCACGGGCACGGCTTAACGCGGTCGCCGCAGCGTTGACATCGCCTTTTTGCAGGACGATCTGGCTGCGACGCAAATACGCCTCGGCCAGTTGTCGCTGGTATTGCTCCAGGGACTGGTCGTTGGGGGATGCGGCCTGCAACGCGGCCAACTGGTCTTCGGCGGTGGCCAGTTCGCTGCTGGCCAGGCTTTGCTCCAGCTGTGCGATGGCCGTAGCTCGCGCATCGGGGACTTCAGCCACCGGTGGCGTGCTTTGGCAGGCGCCCAGCAGCACTGAAAATGCGACAAGGAGCAGATAACGGGAGGCGAACGGCTTCATTCCTGCGACTCTCTAATTGCGCAAAAAGCGAGCAAGTCTACACCCCTCGACGGGGCAGAACAAAACTCAGCAGAAACAATGCGGCCGCTGTCACAACGATTGACGGTCCGGCCGGGGTGTCCTTGAACCACGACAGCGCCAGCCCGCCACACACCGCGAGCATGCCCAGCAGGCTGGCGCCCAGCGCCATCTGCTCCGGGGAGCGGGCGTGACGCTGTGCCGCAGCGGCCGGGATGATCAGCAGCGAGGTGATCAGCAACACACCGACGATTTTCATCGCCACCGCGATCACCACCGCAATCAACAGCATCAGCGCCAGGCGCAAAGCCGCCACCGGCAGGCCTTCAACCCTGGCCAGTTCTTCGTGCACGGTGACCGCCAGCAGCGGCCGCCACAGGGTCACCAGCAACACCAGCACTGCCGCCGTGCCGCCGAGAATCCACATGAGATCGGTCGGACTGATCGCCAGCAGGTCGCCGAACAGATAGGCCATCAGGTCGATCCGCACTTCATGCATGAAGCTTAGTACCACCAGGCCAAGAGAGAGCGTGCTCGGCGCAAGAATTCCCAACAGCGTGTCAGAGGCCAGTGGCTGGCGTTGTTGCAGGGTCACCAACAGCACCGCCAGCAGCAGGCAGCCGACCGTCACCGCGACGGTAGGACTGACATCGAGCAAGAAGCCCAACGCCACGCCAAGCAATGCGGCATGGGACAAGGTGTCGCCGAAGTAGGCCATGCGCCGCCAGACCACAAACGAACCCAACGGCCCGGCCACCATTGCCAGCGCCAGACCTGCAAGCAGGGCGTACAACAGAAAATCAGCCATGCTTGCAGTGGTCTCCATGAACGTGAGGCTGCCCGGCAACCGGGCCTTTGACCACCGAACCGTGCAGGTCATGGGCATGGTCGTGATGGTGGTGATAGATCGCCAGGCTCGGCGCGTTCTTGCCGAACAACTCGACAAACGCAGGGTCGCCGCTGACTTGCTCGGGGTGCCCGGAGCAGCAGACATGGCGATTGAGGCAGACCACCTGATCGGTGGTGCTCATCACCAGATGCAAATCGTGCGAGACCATCAGCACGCCGCAACCGTGGCGGTCGCGCAGACGGGTGATCAAGCTGTACAGCTCGGCCTGGCCGGCGACATCAACGCCCTGCACCGGCTCGTCGAGCACCAGCAGTTCCGGCTCGCGCAGCAGCGCCCGGGCCAGCAGCACGCGCTGCATTTCGCCGCCGGACACACTCTGCACCGGACTGTCGATAACGTGTTCGGCGCCGACTTCCTTCAGCGCGACCAATGCGCGCGTACGGTCAACGCCCGGCACCAGACGCAGGAAACGCAGGACCGAGAGCGGCAAGGTCGGATCGACGTGCAGCTTTTGCGGCATGTAGCCGACGCGCAGCTTCGGCTTGCGCCAGACGCTGCCGCTGTCCGGTTTCAACAGCCCGAGTACGGCGCGCACCAGGGTGGTTTTGCCGGCGCCGTTGGGGCCGATCAGGGTGACGATCTGCCCCGGCTCGACGCTCAGCTCGATGTTGTCCAGCACGGTCTGTCCGGCAAACGTGACGGCGACCTGGTCCAGACGAATCAACGCGTTGCTCATCAAGCCCCCTGGCACCCGGAGCACAGGCCGACGACTTCGACGGTCTGTGCCTCGACAATGAACCCGACCTCTTTGGCGCTATTGATGATCGCGTCGCTGATCACTTTTTGCTCAAGCTCAATGGCCGCATGGCACTCGCGGCAGATCAGGAACTGACCCTGATGCGCGTGTTCCGGGTGGACACAGCCAACAAAGGCGTTCAGCGACGAGATGCGGTGGACCAGGCCATTTTCCAGCAGGAAGTCCAGCGCGCGGTACACGGTTGGCGGCGCGGCGCGGCGGCCATCCTGCTCGCTGAGTACGGCAAGAATGTCATAGGCGCCCAGCGGCTTGTGACTCTGCCACACCAATTCCAGCACCCGGCGGCGCAGCGCGGTCAGGCGCAAGCCTTTCTGGGCGCACAAGGCATCGGCCTCGGACAAAGCGCTGTGCACGCAATGTGAGTGGTCGTGGGGACGGCTGGCGATCGGTGTAATAGGCATGGGCGGCGACGAGATTTGATAGAGACGTTATTATGTTACCCGTTCTCGCCTCCTTGAGTGGTCATCGTGTCCCGACTTTTTTCTGTTTTTGTAGCTTTTGTTGCCAGTTTTCTGCTGATCGGCTCGGCTCAGGCCGAGGTCAAAGTCCTCACCAGCATCAAGCCGTTGCAGTTGATTGCCGCTGCCGTGCAGGACGGCGTGGCGATTCCCGAGGTGCTGCTGCCGCCAGGTGCCTCGCCGCACAATTACGCGCTGCGCCCATCCGACGTACGGAAAGTGCAGTCAGTCGATCTGCTGTACTGGATCGGTCCTGACATGGAAGGATTCCTGCCGCGCGTGCTCAGCGGTCGCACCTTGCCGAGCATCGCCGTGCAGGATCTGCCAGGGCTCAAACTGCGTCATTTCGGCGAGGACAACCACTCTCACGCCGAAGAGGCCGACGAGGCCGACGAACATGATCACGACCATCGCCCCGGCTCGCTGGACGCGCACTTGTGGCTGTCACCGATCAACGCTCGGGTGATTGCCGACAGGATGGCCGCCGACCTGAGCGCCGCCGACCCGGCCAACGCCGAGCACTATCAGCGCAATGCCAAGGCTTTCGATGAACGCCTGGATGCGCTGGATCAACGTTTGAAGAAGCGCCTGGCCAACGTTGAAGGCAAGCCGTACTTCGTTTTCCACGAAGCCTTCGACTACTTTGAAGACGCCTATGGGCTGAACCACGCCGGGGTATTCGCCGTGGCCGCCGAGGTGCAGCCAGGGGCGCAGCACGTCGCGGCGATGCGCAAGCGCTTGCAGGAAGTGGGCAAGACGTGTGTATTCAGCGAACCGCCGTTGCGTCCGCGTTTGGCGGAAACGCTGGTGGCCGGTTTGCCGGTGAAACTGGCCGAGCTGGATGCGTTGGGTGGCTATACACCGGCGACGGCTCAGGGTTATGAGCAGGTGCTGGAGAAACTCGGCAACGACCTGGCCGGGTGCCTGGAGTCGCTGTAATCCTGTAAACCCTGTGGCGAGGGAGCTTGCTCCCGCTTGAGTGCGCAGCACTCACAAAATCTGCCTAGCAGAATCTTGGGGCCGCTTCGCAGCCCGGCGCGAGCAAGCTCGCTCGCCACAATTCAAAGCGAGAAAGGTAGAGGGCTGCTGATCTTCTGCCGCTGCGCCAAGCGCTGTTCGAACTCCCTCGGATCGTGAATCAACACGTCCTGCCCGGCGAACTGCTCAGCCGCGATCAAGCGTGACAGCCAGAACCGCACACACGCGACGCGCAACATCGTTGGCCACAACTCAGCCTCCGCCGCCGTAAACGGCCGCAGCGCCGCGTAAGCTCCGAGGAACGCCCGCGCGCGCGGGCCATCGATCACGCCCTCCTCATCCGAACACCAGTCGTTCAAGGCGATCGCCACGTCATACAGCATCGGCCCCGAGCAAGCGTTGTAGAAGTCGATCAGCCCGGTCAGGTGCGTGCCTTCGAACATCGCGTTGTCACGGAACAGATCGGCGTGAATATTGGCCCGTGGCAGCGCGAGAATCCTGTCCTTTTGTGCGGTAATTTCATCCAAAGCCTTTTGCAGCAAGGCCTGCGGCTCATCGCTCAGGTGTGACAGGAACTCGCCACCCTCCTCCAGCATCCAGTCCAGGCCACGATCGGTCTTGCGCTTGATCATGCGCTCGCCCTGAGTCGCCAGGTGCAGGTGCGCCTGCAATTCGCCGACCTGCGCGCAATGCTGGGCGTTGGCGATCTTGATGTGTTTGCCGGACAGGCGCGGCTGCAGCAGCGCCGGTTTGCCTTTGAGTTCACGCAACGCCACGCCGTCAGTGGTGCGCAGCGCGTATGGCACCGGCAGATCGGCATGGTGCAGCACATCGAGCAGGTCGATGAAGAACGGCATCTCCTGCACCGGCCCGCGTTCGACCAGGGTCAGGACAAATTCGCCCTGCTCCAGGCTGATAAAGAAATTGGTGTTTTCGCTGCCGGCGGCGATCCCCTGGAAATCAAGCAGGCGGCCGAGCCCGTAAGGGGCGAGAAAGGTTTCCAGCTCGGGCCGAGCCAGGGGAGTGAACACAGACATGTCTTAACTGCCAGTACGGGCGCCGCAAGATGCGGCGCCGAGTGAATTAAAAACTTACTTCCATTCGAAAATCTTCCATGACGGGATCAGCATATCCGGCTGATCCGAGCGGATGAAGTTGGCATCCGTCCCATCGGCGCGCACCAGAAAGTACGGCGGCGCGCCCTTGGGCGTGACTTTGATCGCATACAGGAAACCGTTCTGGCGGTACTCCTGAATGGTCTTGTCGCCTTCCGTGCGGATGGTGACCTCGGGGTCGCCGCCCGGCGCATCATCCGCCGCCATCGCGGCCAGTGGTGAGACAGCGATCAACCCGACCAGCAGCAAGCGATTTAACGTACGCATGATAACCTTGTCCCTTTGTCGTCAACGGTCCCGCTATTCTAGCGCCGGACCCGCCGAAAAGGTTGATCCTGCTCATGAGCCAAGCCCCCCTCGTCCTGGTGGACGGTTCGTCTTACCTGTATCGCGCCTTTCACGCGCTGCCACCGCTGACCACGTCCAAAGGCCTGCCGACCGGCGCGGTCAAAGGCGTGTTGAACATGCTCAAGAGTCTGCGCAAGCAGTACCCGGACAGCCCGTTCGCCGTGGTGTTCGACGCCAAGGGCGGGACGTTTCGCGATGAGATGTACGCCGAATATAAAGCCAACCGCCCGAGCATGCCCGATGACATGCGTGTGCAGATCGAGCCGCTGCACCAGAGCGTGATCGCCCTCGGCTTCCCGCTGCTGTGCGTGGACGGCGTCGAGGCCGACGACGTGATCGGCACCCTCGCCCGCAGCAGTGCGGCGGCGGATCGCCCGGTGATCATCTCCACCGGCGACAAGGACATGGCGCAACTGGTCGACGGCCACATTACCTTGGTCAACACCATGTCCGGTAGCTCGATGGATGTGGAGGGCGTGAAGGAGAAATTCGGCGTCGCACCGGAGCAGATCATCGATTATCTGGCGCTGATGGGCGATTCCTCCGACAACATTCCGGGCGTGCCGGGCATTGGCCCGAAGACCGCATCCGGCCTGCTGGTTGGCGTCAATGGTGGTCTGACCGAGCTGTACGCCAACCTCGACATCGTGCCGACCCTGCCGATTCGCGGCGCTAAAACCCTGCCGGCCAAGCTCGAAGAGCACAAAGAGATGGCTTTCCTCTCCTATCAACTGGCAACCATCAAAATCGACGTGCCGCTGGACATCGGTCTCGATGATTTGCAGATGGGTCCGGAAGATCCGGCCAAACTCTACGAGCTGTACTCCCTGCTGGAATTCAAGAGCTGGTTGAATGACCTTGATCGTGACGCCAAGCGCCTGGAACTGAGCGCGGCTGTCGAGCCTGCGCCGGCCGCCGATCTGTTCAGCACGCCAGAAGCCGAAGCGCCTGCCTCCGCTCAAGCCGCGTACGAAACCATCCTCGATCAGGCACGCTTCGACGCCTGGCTGGAAAAACTGCGTAACGCCAGACTCTTCGCCTTCGACACCGAAACCACTGGCATCGACGCGCAGCAGGCGCAACTGGTCGGTCTGTCGTTCGCCGTGCAGGCCAACGAAGCCGCCTACATCCCGCTGACCCACTCCTACATTGGTGTGCCTGAGCAACTGGATCGCGACACCGTGCTGCGCGCGCTCAAACCGATTCTCGAAGACCCGAACAAACTCAAGGTCGGCCAGCACGCCAAGTTCGACATGAATATCCTGGCCAACTGCGCCATCGGCGGCGATCAGAACGACGGTATCACCGTGCGCGGCATCGCCTTCGATACGATGCTTGAATCCTATGTGCTCAACTCCACCGCGACCCGTCACGACATGGACAGCCTCGCGCAGAAATACCTCGACCACACCACGGTGAGTTTCCAGGACATCGCCGGCAAAGGCGCCAAGCAGCTCACGTTCGACCAGATCGCCCTGGAGCAGGCCGGGCCGTATGCCGCCGAAGACGCCGATATCACCCTGCGTCTGCACCAGACTCTGTTTGACAAGCTCAGCGCCATCCCGAGCCTGGCGAGCGTGCTGACCGACATCGAGATCCCACTGGTGCCGGTGCTGGCTCGTATTGAACGCCAGGGCGCGTTCGTCGATGCCGAACTGCTGGGCATCCAGAGCATCGAGCTGGGCAACAAGATGGTCGCGCTGGAGCGTGAAGCGTTCGAGATCGCCGGGGAAGAATTCAACCTCGGCTCGCCCAAGCAACTGGGGGTGATTCTCTACGAAAAACTCGGCCTGCCGGTGCTGAAGAAAACCGCCAAGGGCCAGCCATCCACCGCCGAAGAAGTGCTGGCGAAGCTTGCCGAGGACGATCACCGCTTGCCGAAGGTGCTGATGGAGCACCGCTCGATGAGCAAGCTGAAAAGCACCTACACCGACCGCCTGCCGGAGCAGATCAACCCGCGCACCGGGCGCATCCACACCTCGTATCATCAAGCCGTGGCCTCGACCGGTCGCCTGTCCTCCAGCGATCCGAACCTGCAGAACATCCCGGTGCGCACCGCTGAAGGCCGACGTATTCGTCAGGCTTTCGTCGCCCCCAAGGGCTACAAACTGCTGGCGGCGGACTATTCGCAGATCGAACTGCGGATCATGGCGCATCTGTCCCGCGATGAAGGGCTGATGAACGCGTTTCGCAACAACCTCGACGTGCACACCGCCACCGCAGCCGAAGTGTTCAAGGTCGAGCTCGACCAAGTGACCTCCGACCAGCGTCGCAGCGCCAAGGCGATCAACTTCGGGCTGATCTACGGCATGGGTGCGCAGAAGCTTGGCAAGGACATCGGCGTCGATACCAAGACCGCCAAGGCCTACATCGACACTTACTTCGCCCGTTATCCGGGGGTTCGCGAGTACATGGACCGCACCCGCGCGCAAGCGGCGGATCAGGGTTACGTCGAGACGTTCTTCGGTCGCCGCCTGTACTTGCCGGAGATCAATTCGAACAAGCCACAGGAACGCGCCGCTGCTGAACGCACAGCGATCAATGCCCCGATGCAGGGCACGGCGGCCGACATCATCAAGAAAGCCATGGTGGCTGTGGATAACTGGCTGGCGACCTCCGGGCTGGATGCCCGGGTGATCCTGCAGGTCCACGATGAATTGGTACTGGAGGTTCGCGAAGATCTGGTCGCGCAGGTCGGTGCCGAAATCCGTGTGCACATGAGCGAGGCGGCGAAGCTGGATGTGCCGTTGCTGGTCGAAGTGGGCGTGGGCAACAACTGGGATGAGGCTCACTAAGCCCTTTGAGGCCCGTGTTGCCGCGAGATCGCGTCGCGGCAGCACAGGCAAAATCAGCTTAGTCCGAAACGCGCTTGAACTTATTCCAAAGCTTTTCGAAAAAAATCTGAACTAATCTGCCAACCGAACACTCAGAGGTACTGAATGGCTGGTGAAGCCCTTCGATGCTCCTATGTTGTGTTAAGTGTTGGCAGATATCTGAACCCCGCCCTAGCGGTTCGGAACTTAAACCCCGGAACTTCTCCCTCCCCAATGAAGTCCGGGGCTTTTTTTGCCCAAAATTTGTCTGTAGCGCGCTCATGCTGCGTTGAAAGCACAGCTCAAATGCTCATTTAGGTCCCCTAAAGTCGAGCGCGACCCCGGCCGCTTTTCACTGTACTTTCGCCTTGCCTGAGCACACTACAAACAAATTTCCATATCCCGATTTACTCGGCTGCCGCCTCGACGCCTTTGTCTGCCAGTTCCATCCAGTTGGCCAATACGGTGTAGGCCTCTTCCAGGCCCATGCGTTTTGGCGCGGAGAACAGCTGAATGGTGATCGAGTCGCCCCAGCCTTTGCGGATTTCCGACTGTACTTTCAGCAGCGTATTTTTTGCGGCGCCGTAGGTCAGCTTGTCAGCCTTGGTCAGCAGAATGTGCATCGGCATGCCGGCAGCCACGGCCCAGTCGAGCATCAGCAGGTCGAAGTCGGTCATTGGATGGCGGATGTCCATCATCAGAATCAGACCCTTCAAACTCTCGCGGCCACCCAGATAAGCCTCAAGGTGACGCTGCCAGTGCTGCTTGAGCGGGATCGGTACTTTTGCGTAACCGTAGCCCGGCAGGTCGACCAGACGCCGATCATCGTCTAGCTTGAAGAAGTTCAACAGCTGTGTGCGACCCGGGGTTTTCGAGGTACGCGCCAGGCTGGCATGCGTCAGGGTGTTCAATGCGCTCGACTTGCCGGCGTTGGAACGACCGGCGAAAGCCACTTCGAAGCCTTCGTCGTCAGGGCATTGATCGACTTTGGCGGCACTGAGCATGAACGTGGACTGTTGGCACAGGCCGAGGATGGGATTCTTGAGTTGCATGGGATTTCCGATGTGGGCGGCGCCGGGATTGGGCGCGGAACGCGGTGTCGCTTCCGTTTCAGTGACGCCAGTATATAATGCCGCAGATTTTGTGTGTGCTTTGTCCCAGCGAAGGATGAAGTTCACGAGAGCGACAGACTTTGATTGCGCATTAGAACGCAGAACGCTCTCAACCCTGAAAAGGTCGTTTTATGACGAAATGGCTGCTGGCTGCCGGAGTCTTGATGCCGCTTTACAGCGCACAGGCTACACAGGATCCGGAAGCTGTGTACAACCGTGTTTGTGGTGCCTGTCATTCCGGCCAACTACCCATGGCGCCCGAAAGAGGCGATCAGGAAGCTTGGACGCCGAGGTTGGCGAAAGGTATGGGGACGCTGGTGCAACACGTGACCCAGGGTTTCAAGGCGATGCCGCCGCGTGGTTTGTGCATGGACTGCAGTGCCGAGGATTACCAGGCCATCATCCTGTGGATGAGCGAGAGTAAACCCGGTCCATAACTTAACCCTTAGCCGTAGTTGGATTAGCTGATGAACAAATTGATCGTGAGTCTGCTGTTGACCGTGGGAATTTCAGGCTTCGCCCATGCTGCCGGCGATGCCGCAGCAGGCCAGGCGAAAGCCGCCGTTTGCGGGGCCTGCCATGGCCCGGACGGCAACAGCATGGCACCAAACTTTCCGAAACTGGCGGGCCAGGGTGAGCGCTATCTGAACAAGCAACTGCACGACATCAAGTCGGGCAAGCGCGTCGTTCTGGAAATGACCGGCCTGCTGACCAACCTGAACGATCAGGATCTGGCCGACATGTCCGCCTGGTTCGCCAGCCAGAAAGGCAGCGTTGGCGCCGCCGATCCGAAGATCGTCGCACGCGGTGAAGCGCTGTTCCGTGGCGGCAACCTGGAAAAAGGCCTGCCAGCCTGCACTGGTTGCCACTCGCCGAATGGCGCGGGCAACGCGGCCGCAGGGTTCCCGCACCTGGGTGGCCAACACGCTCAATACATCGCCAAACAACTGTCCGACTTCCGCAAGGAAGAGGCCGGACGCAGCAACGATGGCGACGCGATGACCATGCGCACCATCGCACGCAAGCTGAGCGATGAAGACATCGCTGCCGTTTCCAGCTATATCCAGGGCCTGCACTAAGGCCTTGATTCCAGCGTTGAACGCGGCGCGCAACGCCTGCCACGTTAACGCTCGATTAATCCTTCGCAGCAAGTATAAAAAGGGTGGCTTTGGCCGCCCTTTTTTGTGGCCGCTGCCGTTACACTACAGCACTCATGCCCGCCAGGATCTGTCCCGAACAACCCGCGCGAGGCGACCCAAATTGTCCAGGAGTAAAGCATGCGTAATCTGATCATCAGCGCCGCCCTCGTCGCTGCCAGCCTGTTCGGCGTGACCGCCCAGGCCGCTGAAGCCCCTGCCGCCCCTTATGTTGAACTGGCTAACCCGGTCCCGGTTGCGGTGCCTGGCAAAATCGAAGTGGTCGAGCTGTTCTGGTACGGCTGCCCGCATTGCTACGCCTTTGAACCAGTGATCAATCCATGGGTTGAAAAGCTGCCGTCCGATGTCAACTTCGTGCGCATTCCCGCCATGTTCGGCGGCCCGTGGGACGCTCACGGCCAGATGTTCCTGACTCTGGAAGCCATGGGTGTCGAGCACAAGGTTCACAACGCCGTGTTCAACGCCATTCAGAAGGAACACAAAAAGCTCACCGACAAAAACGACATGGCTGACTTCCTCGCCACTCAGGGCGTGGACAAGGACAAATTCCTCGCCACCTTCGACTCGTTCGCCATCAAGGGCCAGATCGTCAAGGCTCGCGAGCTGGCCAAGAAGTATGAAATCACTGGCGTGCCAACCATGATCGTCAACGGTAAGTACCGCTTCGACATCGGCTCCGCCGGCGGCGCCGAACAGGCGCTGAAACTGGCCGACCAACTGGTCGCCAAAGAGCGTGCCGCCACCAAGGCCGCTGCCAACTAAGCGCGGCAACCGCCATGCGCCGCTGGAAGTCCGAACGCATCGTTGGCCTGCATGATCCGCAGGTCAACGAGCATCACCTGGCATCGACGGGCTTGCCCGCGGATCAGCGTCTGCGCCTGCTCAGCTTCAACATCCAGGTCGGCATCAGCACCGAGCGCTATCGGCATTACCTGACCCGCAGTTGGCAGCATCTGCTGCCGCACACCGGGCGCTCGGGCAATCTGCAGAAGATCGGCGACCTGCTCGGCGACTTCGATCTCGTCGCCCTGCAGGAAGCCGATGGTGGCAGCCTGCGTTCAGGCTACGTCAATCAGGTCGAACACCTGGCCCACCTCGGCGCCTTCCCCTACTGGTATCAACAACTCAATCGCAACCTCGGCCGGCTGGCCCAGCACAGCAATGGCGTGCTCAGCCGTCTGAAGCCGTGGGCGATCGAAGATCACCCGCTGCCCGGCCCGAAAGGTCGCGGCGCGATCCTGCTGCGTTTCGGCGAAGGCCCGGAAGCGTTGGTGGTGGTGATGATGCACCTGGCCCTCGGAGCGCGGACGCGCAGCCTGCAACTGGCCTACATCCGCGATTTGATCGGTGGCTATAAACACCAGGTACTGATGGGCGACATGAACACCCATGCCAGCGATCTGCTGGAACAGTCGCCGTTACGCGATCTCGGCCTGCTGGCCCCGCAGGTGGAAGCGACCTTCCCCAGCTGGCGCCCACAACGTTGCCTTGATCATATTTTGCTCAGCCCGACCCTGACCCTGGAAAAGGTCGAGGTGCTGGCCCACCCCATTTCCGATCACCTGCCGGTCGCGGTGGAAATTCGTCTGCCGGGTTCGCTCATGGCCGATGCATTGCCCGCGTTGAGCCCTGCCCCTCGCGGAACCTGTGAATGAGCGACGAAGCCCAGCGCTGGAAAGAGAAGTACCTCAAAAGCATCGAACAGCAGGACAAGCTCGAACGACGCTGGGCCGCCCGGCTCGATTTGCTGCGACGCGGACTGGTGCGCAGTACGCTGGCGGCCGAGGGCACCGACAAAGTCGTCGATCAATGCATGAAGGAGATGCGCGAGGTAGTACGCACCGACGACATGGACGCCGGCCTCGCCGCCCTGCTGCCACGCCTGGAAAAAGCCGTGCTCGACTCCGAGCAGCGCCGTGAAACCCGGATCGATCAGGTCAGCACCGCGCTGACGGCACTGGTCACGCAGTTGCAGTCCTTGCCGCTGCCACGCGAAGTCGCCCAGCCATTGAAGAAGTTCGCCAAGCAACTGGACAGCCGCGTCGGTTCGGCACGGGAAATGCCACTGCTGCTCAGCGAATTGAGCGGGCTGCAAGGCAAGGCGTTGAGTCACTTGGAGACGCCAACCGAACCGGGGCGTCCGGGGTTGCTACAACGACTGTTCGGCAGTCGCGACAGCGAGGAAATGCCCGCACCGACCCCAGTCGCCGTCACATCGACGCAGGAAGCACCTGCGGCACCAGCGCCGGTCACGGTCGAGCCACAAGCGCAATCCACGCCAGTGGCCCCGGCTACTGGGACCGAATCACGGGGCGTAGAACCCGCGCCTGTAGATGCGGCGACTGCGCCCGTACCGGAGACTCACGCGGAACCGGACGTGGTGGCCTTCGTCCCGCCAACGGTGGCCACCGACGTGGCCCCTGTGGCGATTACCGACGAAGCCGCCCTGCTGGCACTCGACGCCGCCGCCGAGCCGGCTCAAACGCACGCCACGCCGACCCCTTTCAACCCCGACGAACTGATCCGTCCGGGCGATCCAGCGCCGCCGATCCTCGATAGCCTGCCGCTGCCCGAACCCATCGCCCAAGCCCTGGCCGCGATTGACCCGGAGCAATCGGAACACGACATTCTGTTCGCCCTCCCGGATTCCCCGGAGCCTTCCTACAGCTCGGTAGCAAGGCACATCGAAGAAACGTTGATCGGCCTGCTGGATGACCTCACGCTGCCCGAGCGCCATCGTCCGCAAGCCGAGGCCATGCGAGACCGCCTCCAACACGGGTTGAACTGGTACGAACTGATCCCCATCCTCGACGATCTTGCGACGTTGATGCTGGCGATCACCGACAGCGGCCAGCACGAATTCGAAGCCTATCTGCAACAACTCAACGAGCGCCTCGAGGCGTTCCAGAGCAACCTGCAGGCGGCCAGTGACGGCCATGCCGACAACCGTTCGGCAGCGCGGGCCATGGACACGCAGATTCGTGAACAAGTCGACGGTCTTCAAACCAGCGTGCAAGAAGCGGCGGACCTGGACGACCTCAAGCAAGTGCTGGAGAACCACCTCGAAGGCCTGCTCGGCACCATGGACCAGCACCAGAAGCAACGCGACGCCCGCGAGCAGGAAGTGGCGGCCCGACTCAAGGGCCTGTCCGAACGCGTGGCTCACATGGAGCAGGAAGCCCAGGGCTTTCGCGAGCATCTGGAGGAACAACGCCAGAAGGCCCTGATCGACCCGCTCACCGGTTTACCCAACCGCGCCGCCTGGAGCGAACGCCTCGAGCACGAGATCCAGCAGTGGCAACAACACGGCAACACCTTGAGCCTGGCAATGCTGGACCTCGATCATTTCAAACGGATCAACGACAGCTATGGCCATCTGGCGGGTGACAAGGTTCTAAAGATCATCGCCACGGTGCTGCGCAAACGCCTGCGCGGTTCAGACTTCATTGCCCGTTTCGGCGGCGAAGAATTTGTCTTGCTGCTGCCCGCAACGCCCCCGGCGGCGGGCGCCAAACTGCTCGAAACGTTGCGCGCGGCGATTGAAGCCTGCCCGTTTCACTTCAAAGGCGAACGGGTGACGATCACGATTTCCATGGGGCTGGCATCGTTCAGGGTCGGAGAACATAGCGATATGGTGCTGAAAAGAGCCGATCAGGCGCTGTATCGTGCAAAAAACGCCGGTCGCAACCGCGTGGAACTGAGCTGAAGCAATTGTTCCATTTTGTTTAAATCCGCTGGCTGACCGACTTCGGGCAAATCCGTACGTTACACTGTTGCATTATCGTCTTCTGCGTATCGCTCTCTGCCATGAAATTCTTAGTCCTTGTTGCCTCATTGCTCGTGCTGGCCGGTTGTGCCAGCGGTCCGCGCTTCGATACCAGCCATCCTTCGGCCAATTACGACAGCCGCATCCAGTTCGTGGTCGTGCATTACACCTCAACATCGCTGGAGCGCTCGCTGCAGTTGCTGACTCATGGCGACGTCAGCAGTCATTACCTGATCGGCGACGACAAGGGCGGCACCATTTACAAGCTGATGGATGAAAACCAGCGCGCCTGGCACGCCGGCGAAAGCCAATGGCAGGGCCGCACCTGGCTGAACTCCAGCTCGATCGGCATCGAAATCGTCAATCCCGGCTTCAAGGACACCCCGACCGGGCGCCTCTGGTACCCGTACAGCGAAGCGCAGATTCAATCGTTGATCGTTCTGCTCAAGGACATCAGCCAGCGCAACGGCATCAGTCCTCGCCATATCATCGGCCATAGCGATATCGCGCCACTGCGCAAACTCGATCCGGGGCCGTTGTTCCCGTGGAAGCGTCTCGCGGCCGAAGGCCTTGGCCTGTGGCCCGACGAGCAAGCCGTGGCGCGCCAGCAGGCACTGTTCAACAGCCGCGAGCTACCGGGCATCAGTTGGTTTCAGGCCCAACTGGCGCATCTGGGCTACGACACACCGCAGACCGGCGAACTGGATGTCGCCACGCGTCATGTCCTCGCCGCGTTTCAAATGCACTACCGCCCTTCGCGCTTCGACGGCACGCCGGATGCGCAAACGGCCGCGCTATTACTGGTACTCAACCAGACAAAATAATGACGCCCGCCCGACGGTCAGGGCGAAATTGCAATCAGCAGCTATAACTCATTGGTAAATCTTCGGATATTCCATGATGGTTGCTACCCGAGAGACACTGCGTAGCGGACTCTATCGCCCCGGCGTTCTGGCGATGATCGCGGCTGTCCTCAGTGCGGGCCTGCTCATGGCTGGCGGCACGTTCGTCGCCATGCGCCAGCTCGAATACAACGAAAGTCAGGAAATGAACGCCCAGGGCGAGCGTTTTCTCGCGCGCCTTGAACAGTTGTTCGGTCAATTGCGTGAAAGTCTCGACGATCTCGAAGCCCAGCCTCTGCGCAGTTGTGACGACGAAATGATCGCCACCCTGCAACAAGTCACCTTCAATTACCGCTTCGTCTATGAGGCGGCTTTCATGGACGCTACGCGGGTCTGTTCCAATCGCCCGCGCCAGGACGGCTTGTCGATGGTCCGCGCACCGGACATCGAGGGCCCGACCTATAGCTACTGGCTGAACACCACCACCGAACCCGATGAAAATCGTGCCGCCTTGATGCTGGGGCGTGGCAATTTCCGTGTCGCCACCTCGCGCGGCCATTTGACTGACATGGTCGATTTGTCACCCGGTAGCAGCTTGCTCGTGGTGCTTGATCACGGCACCCGGGCAATCCCGGTGCTCGGCACGGCGCTGACGTGGCCCCCCACCGCACCCTGGCCACCGCAAACCGGCGATGCGCTGCAAGTCACCCAGACCCACCTGATCTACCGCATGCCCACCGATAACCCCGAATATCAACTGATGCTGATCACACCGCGTAACGGTATGCACATTCCGCCCGGCTGGTGGTGGCTGGTGCCGGCCTGTGTGCTCGCCGGGGCGATTGTCGGGTTTCTGGTGTTGTTACTGGTGCGCCAACGTCAGTCGCTGGACGCCGAACTGCACGGCGCCATTCGCCGGGGCGAGTTGCAGGTGCTGTATCAACCGATCTTCGACCTCGACAGCCGCAACTGCGTCGGCGCCGAGGCCCTGCTGCGCTGGCGGCGCCCGGACGGCAGCCTGACCAGTCCCGACCTGTTCATACCGATGGCGGAGAACACGGGGCAGATTCGCCAGATGACCGACTTCGTCCTGCAGCGCTTGCTGGAGCAACTGGGCCAACTGCTGCGAGCCAATCCTCAGCTGTACATCTCGGTAAACCTCGCCGCATGCGATGTGATGGTGCCGCGCATCGGCCAGGTGATGGCGCGGCTGCTGACGCTGCACCGCGTCGCCGCGCGGCAGATCGCCTTCGAAGTTACCGAGCGCGGCCTGATCGATGTCGTGGTGGCGCGGGAAAACCTGCAGGCCCTGCGCGATGTCGGTCATCAAGTACTTATCGACGATTTCGGCACCGGCTATTGCAGCCTCGCCTACTTGCAGACACTGCCGGTGGATTGCCTGAAGATCGATAAATCATTCATCGATGCGCTCGGCCATGACGCGGCCAGCAGCGGCGTCGCTCCGCACATCATTCACATGGCGCAGGCGCTGGACCTGAAGGTGATCGCCGAAGGCATCGAGCTGGAATCACAAGCCCGACTGCTCAGCAGCGAGGGGGTGAAATTCGGTCAGGGCTGGCTGTTCGCCCATGCGCTGAGCGCGGTGCAGTTCATCGAACTGATCACCCGGGGGCGCCGGCTCGTCGGGCGCAGGATGGATGACGAAGCCTAAACCGCGAGCGCCATGTAGAACTGCGTGCCCTGCCCCGGCCGCGAATAAACGCCCATCCGCCCACCGTGCAGTTGGACGATTTCCTTGCACAGAGCCAGGCCGAGACCCGCGCCGCCCTTCTTGCGCCCGACCTGCACGAACGGCTCGAAGATCCGCCCCTGCTGGCCATAGGGAATCCCCTCGCCGTTGTCTTCGACACTGATGATCACTCGCTCGCCATGGCGCCGCGCCTGCAAGCGGATCTGCCCGTCGCGCGTGGTATGGCGCAAGGCATTGTCGATCAGATTGTCGAGTACCCGGTCGAGCTGCGCCTGGTCGGCCTGCAAACGCGGCAACGGCCCTTGCACCTCCACGGTTAACGCAATGCCTTGGGCTGCGGCAACATCGGCAAAGCGTGATTGCGCCTGCTCCAGCAAATCGTCGATGGAACACGGCGCCAGCGTCAGCTTCTGCAGGCCGTTCTGATACCGCGAGAAGTTGAGCAAGTCATTGATCAACTGCATCAGGCGCTGCATTTCTTCGTTCACGGTATCAAGCAGGTCGGCTTCGCGAGACTCGGGGGCAAACTGCGTCCGCTCGCGGAACAGACCAAACGCCATGTGCATGCCAGTGACCGGTGTGCGCAGTTCATGGGAAGCACGCAAGACGAACTCACTGCGCACGCGCTCAAAGGCGCGTTGCTCGGTAACGTCGTGCAAGACCATCACCGCGCCGAGGATATGTCCTTGCGTGTGGCTGACCGGCGTCAGGCTGTAGGTCAGCAAGCGCGACTCGCCATCGATCTCGATGTTCAAGTCTTCCGGCGCGCGCTCCAGCGTACCGCCGCGCAACACCAGTTGTAGCTGCGCGTCGAGTTCCGGGCGCCCGAGAGCGGTCCCCAGCCCCTGCCCCAGACGATCGTCTTCCCAGCCCAACTGGCGCTGCGCCACCGGGTTGAGGTGCTCCAGATGGCCCTGTCGATCGATCATCAATAAGCCGTCGTCGATACTGTCGAGCACCGCCTGCAAACGTTGCTGGCCGGCGAGCAGCTCATCCACGTTGGTTGCCTGGTGCTGGCGCAACGCCTCGGCCATCAGGCCGAAACGCCGAGATAACAGGTTCACTTCCATGGCCGATGAAATCGGCAAGGTCACATCGTAATTGCCCTGGCCGATACTGTCGGCGGCCTTGGCCAGCGCCTCGATGGGCGCACCGAAGCGTCGGGCGATGCCCTGGGCCGTCACGAAACCAATGATCAACACTGCCAGGCCCACCAGCCCGAGCAGTCCGGCGATGAGCAAGGCGCGCTCACGCGCGGCGTGTTGCACCGCGTTGATGTTGTCCAGGGCCTGCTTGTGCTCGGCGATCAAGCCACTGCGCAGAATATTGAAGCGCTCACGGAAGTCGGCACTGGCGCTGGCGTCTCTGGCCGCCTCTGCCGAGACATCGAAGGACGCGAGAAACTTGAGGTAATCGGCCTTGGCCTGCTTGAAGCCGTAGGCCAGCTCATCGCTGCCCTGTTGGGCGATACCCTGATCGAGCAATTCGAAATAATGCTGCTTGGACGCTTCAAACGCGACCGGATCGGGCTTCTGCGCGAGCATGATGATCAATTGATCGCCCAGCGTCTGCCGCAGCTTGAGGCCCAGGTCCAGGGTGATGAAATTGCTGCGCACCAACGCTTCCTGCGAACCGGCCATCTGCAACACGCTGACCAGCCCGAGCAGAAGCCCGAGCAAAGCCACCGTGATTAATGCAGAAATGCTCAGGAACAGGCGCGTGCGCAGCTTCATCGCCAGTTTCATCGCGCGGCGCTCACAGGTTGTACTGCTTGCGCTTGCGATACAGGGTCGAAGCGTCGATACCCAGGGTCTTCGCCGCCTGATCGAGGGTGCCGGCAGTGGCGAGCACGGCGCCGATATGCGCCTTCTCCAATTCATCGAGGCTCAGCGCTGCGCCGACACGAGGCGCATTGTTGGCCGGTTGCTCGGCCATGCCGAGGTGACTGATCTCCACGCGTTCCTGTGGGCAGATGATGCTCGCCCGCTCGACCACGTTGCGCAATTCACGAATATTGCCCGGCCAGCGATAGCCGAGCAGCGCTTCGCGGGCTTCATCGCTGAACCCCCGCGCTGGACGCGCGTACTCTTTGACGAAACGCGCAAGAAAGCGGTCGGCCAGGGTCAGGATGTCCTCGGCGCGCTCGCGCAACGGCGGCAAGTGCAGCGTAATAACGTTCAGGCGATACAACAGGTCTTCCCGGAAACGCCCATCGCGGACCATGTCTTCAAGGTTGAGGTTGGTCGCGGCGAGAATTCGAACATCCGCCCGGCGCGTGACCGGATCGCCGACCCGCTCATATTCCTTGTCTTGAATGAAGCGCAACAACTTGGGTTGCAACGTCAAAGGAAAATCGCCGATCTCGTCGAGAAACAACGTGCCGCCGTCGGCCTGATTGACTCGCCCCAACGTGCTTTCGCTGGCGCCGGTAAAAGCGCCGCGGCTGTGGCCGAACAACTCGCTTTCCATCAATTCGGCGGTCAGCGACGGGCAGTTGATGGTCACACAGGACTTCTTCTCGCGCTTGCTCCAGCCGTGAATGGCCCGGGCCAGCTCACCTTTACCGGTACCGGACTCGCCAAGAATCAGAATGTTGGCGTCAGTGCTCGCCACTTGCCGCGCCGTCTCCAGTACGACTTTCATCGCCGGGCTGTGGGAATCGAGACCGTCCTTGGGCTTGCGCATCTCGCCTTCGAGGGCTTCGAGGCGCGCCGAGAGCTGGCGCACTTCCAGTTGCTTGGCAGTCGCCAGACGCAATTGATCGGGGCTGCACGGTTTGACCAGATAATCGGCGGCGCCCGCCTGAATGGCATCCACAGCGGTGTCGACCGCCGAGTGTGCGGTGACGATCACCACGCGCATCCACGGCGCCTGGATACGCATTTGCGCGAGGACGTCGAGACCGTTGTCCTCGCCCAGGCGCAAATCGAGAAAGCACAGATCAAAGACCTGGCGTTGCAGCAATGCTTCGGCCTGTGCCGCGCTATTGGCGGTGGCCACTGTATAGCCTTCATCTTCAAGGCAATAACGGAACGTACGCAGGATGGCGGATTCGTCGTCCACCAGCAGAATGCGGCCTTGATGCTCAGTGGCAGATTCCATTTTTCCTACGCTCCATAGTGATTAGTCTTGGGTTAGTCCCGGAAAAATCGGGCAAGTTGCATGGTTGATTCTGAACGAAGCCAGTCATGGGAGGGTAGCCCTCTCCTGCCTTTACAGCCAATCCTTTGATTTTGTTGATTTTTTAAACAAACCGAGATTTCACGACGCGCCTTACGTCCTGTTCTGACATCTGCATCCTGCCATCAATTCCATAACTATGAATTCTCCTACGAAATAATCGTGCATTGCGCACGACCGCAGATGAGCCATCGTGCAGGATGCGTCGTAGCCTTTTTCCATATCAATCATAAGCTGTTGATTTTATTGCGTTTTTTTTCAATGAAAAAACTGGCATGCAGACTGCAATACCTCCGGTAGCCCGGGCAGACATGAACTGCCCCAACCGAATAAGAGTGAGGAACCCAGGATGACTCGCCAACGTGCCGCCCAACTGCGTATTTCGCCACTGCACATTCAGCAAGCTCTGTTTGGCGCACTTGCCCTGTTGATCACCCTGATTGCCTGTCAGCAGTACCTGCGCTGGGAAAGCAGCCAGCAGCGTGAGCCGCTGATCTCGGTCCAGCACACGACGCAAACGCACTTCAGTGCCGTCAGCAACAGCCAGGCCGAGAGCGCCTCGATGCGCATGATGGATGTCGACCAGGCGCAGCCACTGGACGAGCTACCACGGCAGGAACGCTGGGTGTTCTGAACGAGTGAATGAATGAATTCGGCGCCAGACGCCGGAAACGCAAGATCCCTAAATAGAGAAGTAAGGAGAATCACCATGTTGAGTTGGGCAATCACATTTCTGATCATTGCCATCATCGCTGCAGTTCTGGGCTTCGGTGGTATCGCGGGCACCGCCACGGGTATCGCCAAGATTCTCTTTGTCGTGTTCCTGGTGATGTTCATCGCTTCCTTCTTCTTTGGCCGTCGCGGCCGAGGTTAACGATGAGTGCGTTAAAGACATTGGCAGCCGCCCTGCTCCTGGGCGGCAGTGCCATGGCGATGGCGGCCAACGACGGCCAGACCCGGGTCAACGAATTGCTCGCTTCAGACGAGCAGTACCGCGAAACTTGGGAAGGCGTGATCAAAAAGGAAGAGCGTGTACCGGAGTGGGTGATCAACCTGTCGGGTACCTCCGAGCAACAGATGCATGCCGTCACTGAAGATGGCGACAAATATCTGGTCGGCCCGCTCTGCGAAAATCAGGACAAGTGCCTGAACCATCGCTTGATCGTCGCCTTCAGCTTCGACAAGGACGAGGCTTACGCCATGCTGGTCGATGTGCCCGAAGGCCTGCCGCAGGACAAGTCGCCGACGCGACACGCCACCTACCGCTTCTTCGGCAAACCCGACCAGGGCATGCAGGATCTGTTGATGGAAACCCTCAAGAAAGATCCGAAGTGGTATTGAATTGATTCGCACATGAAGGCAGCAGCCCTGCTGCTTTCCACTGCCCGACCCACCCAGGGTCGAGGCATGACCAGGGGGCCGGGACGCTCTGACTGTTACAAGGTCGGAGTGACCTACGGGTACAGGGAGTGCCTGCGCGAGGGCCGGGTCAGGGTCAGTAAAAGCTGCAACGCAGGTTCGCCAGCCCACCGCGGCTCGACGGACTTGCGCTGAGCTTCCCATCCAGCAAAACGTTGATCCAGAGCGCCCAGCTCAGCGTTGGAAGCGACGACACTGCGCAGGAAAACATTTCGCGGTATTTCCTGGCGACCGTATATCGACAAAGAGACCGTCCAAACAGTAAGACTTCTAGTCTCCCTACGTAGGCTTTTTCCGAGATTTTTCGCCGATTTTTTTCGCTCAAAAAATAATCAATCTACGCTGCAATGGCCGGTTCACGGCACTTTTGCCGGCTGAAATGTCACAATCGAACCGGTTGGGACGCCAGTTTCATTTAAAAAAGCTCATGCCGATTCGGCATAGGGTAGGCGTTTACGGCATTAGACGGCGCAACCTTGCATCGGAATAGTTGCGCCTTTTTTCGCCTGCCGAAGAGCCGTAAATACGCGCTTCGGGGCACCTTATACGGAGGCAGATGCACAGACTTTTCCGCTGATGAGCGTTCCAGTTCCTGCATGTGCCTGAGTCAAACGCAAGTAAGGGTAAAGATAATGAAGAAGGCAAAGCTTAGCCTCGCCTGGCAGATCCTCATCGGTCTGGTATTGGGGATTGCAATTGGTGCGTTGCTCAACCACTTCAGTGCCGAGAAGGCCTGGTGGATCAGCAACGTCCTGCAACCGGCAGGCGATATCTTTATCCGTCTGATCAAGATGATCGTGATTCCGATCGTCATCTCTTCCCTGATCGTCGGCATTGCCGGCGTCGGCGACGCCAAGAAGCTGGGGCGGATCGGCCTGAAGACGATCATCTACTTCGAAATTGTGACGACCATCGCGATCGTCGTCGGTCTGGTGCTCGCCAATGTGTTCCACCCGGGCACCGGCATCGATATGAGCACCCTGGGCACGGTCGATATCTCGAAGTACCAGGCGACCGCCGCCGAAGTGCAGCATGAGCATGCGTTCATCGAGACCATTCTCAACCTGATCCCGTCGAACATCTTCGCGGCCATGGCCCGCGGCGAAATGCTGCCGATCATCTTCTTCTCGGTGCTGTTCGGTCTCGGTCTGTCGAGCCTGCAGTCGGACCTGCGCGAGCCGCTGGTAAAGATGTTCCAGGGCGTCTCGGAAAGCATGTTCAAAGTCACCCACATGATCATGAACTACGCCCCGATCGGCGTGTTTGCACTGATCGCGGTGACCGTCGCCAACTTCGGTTTCGCCTCGCTGGTGCCGCTGGCGAAACTGGTGATTCTGGTTTACGTCGCCATCGCCTTCTTCGCCTTCGTGGTGCTGGGCCTGATCGCCAAACTGTTCGGTTTCTCGGTGATCAAGCTGATGCGCATCTTCAAGGATGAGCTGGTGCTGGCCTACTCCACCGCTTCTTCGGAAACCGTGCTGCCGCGGGTCATCGAGAAGATGGAAGCCTACGGCGCGCCGAAAGCCATTTGCAGCTTCGTGGTGCCGACCGGTTACTCGTTCAACCTCGACGGTTCGACCCTGTACCAGTCGATTGCCGCCATCTTCATCGCTCAGCTGTACGGCATCGACTTGTCGATCAGCCAGCAATTGCTGCTGGTGCTGACGCTGATGGTCACCTCCAAAGGCATCGCCGGCGTACCGGGCGTGTCCTTCGTCGTGCTGCTGGCGACGCTGGGCAGTGTCGGTATTCCGCTCGAAGGCCTGGCGTTCATTGCCGGTGTCGACCGCGTCATGGACATGGCCCGTACCGCATTGAACGTGATCGGCAACGCCTTGGCAGTGCTGGTCATCGCACGCTGGGAAGGTATGTACGACGACGCCAAGGGCCAGCGCTACTGGAACTCCCTGCCGCACTGGCGCAGCAAGGAAAAACTTCCGGTGGGTGAAGTCTCCAAGAACTGACACAAAACCTTGTAGGAGTGAGCCTGCTCGCGATAGCGGTGTGCCAGACAACAGAGATGTTGAATGTGCGGCCCTCATCGCGAGCAGGCTCACTCCTACAGGGGACCGAGTCGAACATACAAACCCCGGAGCAATCCGGGGTTTGTCGTTTCTGGCGACCCCGCTATCATTCGCCGCATTCTTCGGGGGATTTGACTGATGCTTAATGGCCTGTGGCTTGGCTTCTTCATCGTGGCAGCCGTGTCGGCGCTGGCTCAGTGGCTGATTGGCGGCAACGCCGGAATTTTCGCGGCAATGGTGGAAAGCATTTTTGCCATGGCCAAGCTGTCGGTCGAAGTCATGGTGCTGCTGTTCGGCACCCTCACCCTGTGGCTGGGCTTTCTGCGCATCGCCGAGAAGGCCGGGATCGTCGAATGGCTGGCGAAAGTCCTTGGGCCGCTGTTCCTGCGGCTGATGCCGGAAGTGCCGGCCGGCCACCCTGCCCTTGGCCTGATCACCCTGAACTTCGCCGCCAACGGCCTGGGCCTGGACAACGCCGCCACGCCGATCGGCCTGAAAGCCATGAAGGCGCTGCAAGAGCTCAATCCCAGCGCCACCATCGCCAGCAACGCGCAAATCCTGTTTCTGGTGCTCAACGCCTCCTCCCTGACCCTGCTGCCGGTGACCATCTTCATGTACCGCGCGCAGCAAGGTGCGCCGGATCCCACCCTGGTGTTCCTGCCGATTCTGCTGGCAACCAGTTGCTCGACGATCGTCGGCTTTCTCTCAGTGGCGTTCATGCAGCGCCTGCGCATCTGGGACCCGGTGGTGCTGGCCTATCTGGTGCCCGGTGCGCTGATTCTCGGCGGTTTCATGGCCCTGCTCGGCACCCTTTCGGCCACCGCTCTGGCGGGATTGTCGTCGATCCTCGGCAATCTCACGCTGTTCGGGCTGATCATGCTGTTTTTGATCATCGGCGCTTTACGCAAAGTGAAGGTCTATGAGGCGTTCGTCGAGGGCGCGAAAGAAGGCTTTGACGTGGCAAAAAATCTGTTGCCGTATCTGGTGGCGATGCTCTGCGCGGTTGGCGTGTTGCGTGCGTCAGGTGCGCTGGATTTCGGGCTGGACGGTATCCGACATCTGATCGAATGGGCCGGTTGGGACACGCGCTTTGTCGATGCGCTGCCGACGGCGATGGTCAAACCGTTCTCCGGCAGCGCCGCGCGGGCGATGCTGATCGAAACCATGAAGACTTCGGGCGTCGACAGCTTCCCGGCGCTGGTCGCGGCGACGATTCAGGGCAGCACCGAGACGACGTTCTATGTGCTGGCGGTGTATTTCGGTGCGGTGGGGATTCAGCGCGCGAGACATGCGGTGGGCTGTGCGTTGCTCGCGGAGTTTGCCGGGGTGGTCGGCGCTATCGGGGTTTGCTACTGGTTCTTTGGCTGATTATCGGCCGGACACATTTTCTGTGGCGAGGGAGCTTGCTCCCGCTGGGCTGAGTAGCAGTCCCGTTTTTCAGGGACGCTTCGCGCCCCAGCGGGAGCAAGCTCCCTCGCCACAAAGGCATTTTGCGCAATGTCAGGGCTTTTGTGGGGCGAGTTTCTGGCCTTGCTCGACCGCCCAGGCCACAACCTTGGCGGTAAGCCGATCACTGGCCTGGCCAAACCCGGCCACCACCGCCGGGACCTGCACATCGTTCAGCGGCTGGCGCTCTTCAAAGCGG
This sequence comes from Pseudomonas sp. SWRI99, assembly GCF_014270125.1. NCBI lineage: Bacteria > Pseudomonadati > Pseudomonadota > Gammaproteobacteria > Pseudomonadales > Pseudomonadaceae > Pseudomonas > Pseudomonas sp. SWRI99. The sequence goes on from NZ_JABWQR010000028.1 coordinate 76,151, forward strand.
CGGCTGGCGAGGATTCGTTGGTCATAACCGCGCACCAGCAATGCGTCGACCCGCACCACGACGCCGGCCTGCGTGCCCTGATACTCCGTCTGAAACGCCTGCAAGCTGCCGCCCAGTTCCAGATCCGCCTGGAAGTTGCTGTCATCAGTGCTCAGCAACGTCACCCGACCATCACGCGCAAAGCCGTCGAGCAAGCGGTTACGCAGCAACACCGGCGCCGGATCGCTCCAGCGCGAGCCCTTGTAGCTGCTGATCATGTCGCCCTGGGGGATCACCGCAATACTCGGCCGATTCAATGCTTCGCTCGCCTGCCATTTATTCAGCCGCAGCGACCACGACTGAGCCGCCGCCGGACTGGCCGAGGCGGGCGCCTGCGCGGCGGGCAAGCGGTAGACATCCGAAGGCTCCGACTGGGGCAAAATCGAGCACGCGCCGATCAGGCTCAAGCCAGCGACGAGCAGGGCGATTCGAGTCAGTTTCATGGGGTGAATTCCTTGTTCTTGTCGCTGCCCAGCAGGTAACCGCTGGGGTTGGCCTCGAGGCGTTGGGAAATGGCGCGCAGCGAGGTCAGCGTCTCGCGCAGTTCGCGAATCGCCGGGGCCAGGCCGTTGAGGCCCTGCATGCCGTTATCCAGCGAATTCTGGTTTTTGCTGAGCAAGCCGTTGATGGTCACGCTGCTTTGCTCCAGCGACTTCATCGCCTGTTCGGCACTGCCCAAGGCCTGTTTGCCCTGATCGTTGAGCAAGCCATTGGCGTTGCGCATCAGCAGCGAGGTCTGTTCGAGCATGCTGCCGGCCTGTTTGCCGACAGTCGCCAGTTGCTGCATGGCCTGTTTGATGTCGCCGCGCTGGTCGTTGATCGTCCCGGTGGTCTGCTCGAGATGGGCGAGGGTGCTGCTGACGCGTTCGACGTTCTCGGCGGAAAACATCTGGTTGGCGTTGTGCAGCAGCGCGCTGATGCCCGTCATCAAGTCGCTACTGTCGTTGAGCAGGCGCGAAATAGGCGAGGGCGAGGCGATGAGGGTCGGCAACTGGCCGTCGTGACCGCGCAGTTTCGGACTCTCGGGCGTGCCGCCGCTGAGCTGGATGATCGAGGTGCCGGTGATGCCGGTCAGCGCCAGTTTGGCCTGGGTGTCTTCCTTGACCGGCGTGTCGCCATCGAGGCGAATCCGCGCCAGGACTCGCCGTGGATCCTGCGGGTCGAGGCGCAAGCTGACCACGTCACCGACCTTGATCCCGCTGTACTGCACCGAACTGCCCTTGGACAAACCGCTGACCGCCTCGTTGAACACCACTTCGTAATCCTTGAACTCGGTGTCGACGCTGGATTTGGCCAGAAACAGGCCGAAGAGCAGGGCGCCCGCCACGACGATTACCGTGAACAGGCCGATCAACACATGATGGGCTCGGGTTTCCATGTCAGACCTCGTTGAGCAGTTTGGCGGCGTCCAGCGCCGAGCGGCCGCGCGGGCCGTGGAAGTATTCATGAATCCAGGCGTCGTCGGTTTCCGAGACGACGTCGATGGGGCCGGCGACCAGCACCTTCTTCTGCGCCAGCACCGCCACGCGATCAGTGATGGTATAGAGCGTGTCGAGGTCGTGGGTCACCAGAAATACGCTCAGGCCCAGCGCGTCACGCAGGGTCAGGATCAATTGATCGAACTGCGCCGCGCCAATCGGATCGAGGCCGGCGGTGGGTTCGTCGAGAAACAGAATGTCCGGATCCAGCGCCAGCGCCCGCGCCAGGGCCGCGCGCTTGATCATGCCGCCGGACAGCGACGCCGGGTATTTGTCCGCCGCCGACAGCGGCAGCCCGGCCAGTGCCAGTTTTACCGCCGCCAGGTGCTCGGCGTCATGGCGGCTGAGGCCGGCGTGTTCGATAAGGGGCAGGGCGACGTTCTCGGTCACGGTCAGCGACGAGAACAGCGCGCCTTTCTGGAACAGCACGCCAAAGCGACGTTCGATCAGCGAGCGTTCATGCTCAGCCAGGCTCGGCAGGTTCTGGCCGAAGACTTTGACGATGCCTTCGCTGGGCCGGTTCAGCCCGACAATGCTGCGCAGCAGCACCGATTTACCGGTGCCGGAGCCACCGACCACGGCGAGAATTTCGCCTTTGTAGACATCCAGATCGAGGTGTTCGTGCACGCTCTGGCTGCCGAAGCGATTGCACAGGTCACGGACTTCAATCACCGCCTCGGAGGGCGCGCGGGGTAAACGACTCACCAGCCCATCTCCATGAAGAACAGCGCGGCCACCGCGTCGAGCACGATCACCACGAAAATCGACTGGACCACGCTGAACGTGGTGTGAGCACCAACCGATTCGGCGCTGCCGCTGACCTTGAAGCCTTCCAGGCAGCCAATCGCCGCGATCAGGAAGGCGAAGATCGGTGCCTTCACCAGGCCCACCAGAAAATGCTGGATACCGATGTCCGATTGCAGCAGCGAGAGAAACATCGCCGGCGAAATATCCAGCGACACCGCGCAGACCACGCCGCCGCCAACAATCCCCGAGAGCATCGCCAGAAACGTCAGCATCGGCAGCGCCACCAGTAGCGCCAGCACGCGCGGCACCACCAGCAATTCGATCGGGTCGAGGCCGAGGGTGCGGATCGCGTCGATTTCTTCGTTGGCCTTCATCGAGCCGATCTGCGCGGTGAAAGCACTGGCGGTGCGCCCGGCCATCAGGATCGCGGTGAGCAGTACGCCAAATTCACGCAGGAACGAAAAGCCGACCAGATCCACGGTAAAAATCGTCGCACCGAAACTGGCCAACACCGTCGCACCGAGAAAGGCCACCACGGCGCCGACCAGAAAGGTCAGCAGCGCCACGATGGGCGCGGCGTCAAGGCCGGTCTGCTCGATGTGCGCGATCATCGGCGTAATACGCCAGCGTTTGGGCCGGAACAGGCCACGGGCGATGACTTCCAGAATCAGCCCGACGAAGCCGAGCAACTGCATCGTGTCTTTCCACACCGTATCCACCGCTCGGCCGATGCGCATGAGCAGTTGCACGCTGACGCTGATTTCCGGCTCTTTGATCGGCACGCAAAAATCGTTCAGCGAGCAATACACCGTTTGCAGCAGCGCGCGGTCGGCGGTGGACAGGGTGCAATCGGGGTGTTCGGCGGATTTGCCCAAGCGCTCGGCACCGAGCAATTCGACCAGCAACGAGGCGCCAGCAGTATCGAGGGCGCCGAGGCCGTTCAGATCGATCGAGGTACTGCCGTCGTATTCGCCGTGCAGCTGTTCGGTCAGGCGTTTGAGTGCGGCGTAATGGGCGAGCGTCCAGTCGCCGGTGACCCGCAGGCGGGCGGGGCTGAGCGAGGTGTCCAGGTGGGCACTGCCGGGCGTTGGGCTGCTGGTCATAAGCTCCGTGCTTATACGGCTGTTACAAGAACCTACGTAATAGCACGAACCGGATTACTTTTCTTTGGCCGGTGTGCTGTCCGTGATGGCGAAGCGCAGCACGCCGATCAACTGGCCGTCCTCGGTCAGCACCCGCACCTGCCATTTGCCCGCCGGGTTGCCGGGGAAGTTCTGCTTGTGCGTCCACGCCCGGTAGCCTTCCTTGCGGCCGCCATGGATATCGAGGGCGATGCGATCGACCTCTTTGCCGTTGAATTGCCAGACGTGATAAATCCGCTCGTCGAGGCCACGCGGTGCGTTGATCGCGGTGTAGGCGTAGAGCCCGCCGTTGCGGATCTGCTCGGCGCTGACGGTATCCAGGCTAGCGCCAGGGGTGCGGTCCTGCAGTTGCGTACTGATCGCCACGTCAGTCATCCACAGCGTCGCCGGCGGCACCCACGACCGCAGCGCCCAACCGACGCCGCCGATGCCGACGGTGATAAACAAAATTGCCAGGGCATTACGCACGGTGCGGATCGGGAAGATCGACGCCAGGCTCGGGAACGACAGCAGCACGGCAATCCCCAGCGCCCATTTGAAACTCTGCGCGGTGGTCAGGTGCATGATCACCGGCAGCGCCGTGAGCAGGGCGGCGAACAGGGTCAGGGTATGCAGCGCCAGAAACGCCCAGCGCCGTGGCGCCAGCCATTTGTAATAAAGCGGATCGACGATGGAAATCAGTGCGGCGATGCTGAGCAGGCCGGTGAAGATCAACTGGCCGCTGTTCCACGTCGTGGTGATAAAGAAAAACGGCAGAACGAAAAACAGGCTTTCCTGATGGATCATCTGCGTCGCGTAACGCAGCAACGGCTGGGGAATTTCGCGTTTGAAAATCCGCGTGAACAACCCGGTCAGGGTGTTCTCCAGCATCAGCCAGATCCAGCTGAGCAGCATGATCACGGTGATCCAGCTCGCCAGCCCCTGTTGGCGATCGACCAGAATGAAACTGCCGACCCCGGAGATGAAACCACCCGCCGCAATGACCCCGGGATAGCGCTTCATCAGTTCGAGAAGGCGCTGGATCAGGAGGGTAATTTTCGACATGGGGGCGATTCACGACAAGGTAGGGAAATACTCCGACAGAGTAGCGTCCGCCGGGCGTTGTGGCGAGGTTGCGGTCGCGGAAACCAACACATACTTCCTGTAGGAGTGAGCCTGCTCGCGATAGCGGTCTCATTTTCAAAACTGATATCGACTGACACACCGCTATCGCGAGCAGGCTCACTCCTACAGGGGTTAGTGTTCGGCGGGTTTTCGGCGGTGAAGGCGCCAGCCGATAAGGATCAGCAGCAACACCCCGACACCACCCGCCACCAGCCACAGCACCTGATCATCACTGATCAACGGCTTTTCGATCCTGAAATACCCCGGCTGCAACAGCAGCTCGCGCATGGCCTTGTTCGCTTCTTCCAGCGTCACGCCTTGCAGCTCCCGCGCCGGGTTGGCGAAGCGGCCGTCCTCGTAGTCGTTCAGCGCACTCCAGTAAAAATCCGCTAGGGCGCTGTTGCCCTGCACGGCCCAAGCCTGGTGGGCGATGGCGGCTTGTTTGATGCGGGCGAAGGTGGTCGGGTCGAGGCCGTTTTTCAGCAGGTCGGCCTTGAGATCCTCGAGCACCTGGATGGCTTCGTCGACGTCATCGCGATCCAGGTCGGCATTGAGGCTCATGAAGCCGACGCCGCCAAACACTTCGCGCTCGGCCCACGGCCCGTAAGACAACCCATGGTTGAGGCGAATCTGCCGGTACAGCGCCCAGTCGAGGTAATCCTTGAGAATGTCGAACGTCTCGTCGTGCTGATCGTTCAGCACCGGCTCCGGCACCAGCCAGTGCAGCTTGGCGCCATCGCCCATGAAACCACGGGTGAGGGTGCGCTCATGCGCGGCGCTGACGCGCAGGTCCGGCAGCGGACGATGTTCGCTCGGCTCGACGGCTTGCAACGCGCCCCAGGTGCGCTCCAGATACGCCGGCAGCAACTTGTCGAGCTCGCCGACGACGATCAGCGTCATGTTGTTCGGCGCGTACCAGGCCTGGCGCACTTTCTCCAGTTGCGCTTGGGTCAGGTGGCCGACTTCGGCGCGCTGCGGGCATTTCAGGCCCAGCTCGACCGCCAGTTGATTGCTCGCGGAGTGGCCCAGGTCCTGACGATCGAGGAAGCGGCGCAGGCGCGTGTAATGGCCGCCGTCCTCACGCTCGACCACGCGTTTGGCGGCGTTGATCGCGTTGTCGTCGATGCGTGTCTGGGTCAACAGCGCGAGCAGCAGGTCGAGGACCTTGCGCTGGTTTTTCGCCGGAGCCTCGATAACAAACGTGGTGTCGGCGTTACTGGTGAACGCGTTCCAGTCGCCACCGAGCGCCTGCATGCGTTCTTCCAGGCCGCCTTCGCCCGTGGCATCGATGCCGCTGAACAGCAAGTGTTCGAGCAAATGCGGCAGCTCTTTGTCTGCGCAATCGAAGTCATCGAGACCGACGCCGACCACCAGACGAATCGCCACGTGGCCGCGCTCGGTGCCGGGTTTGAGCAGCAACTGCAAACCGTTGGGCAACGCATAGCCTTCAACCTGAAAACGATCCAGGGCAAAAGCGGGCAGGGAACCGAGCAACAGACAGGCGAACAACAGGCAACGCATAACAGGCTTCCATACGGCTGGTTTGGAGATCCGTGTCGCTATTCAGACCGCTATCCGCGAACAGGTCGAATCGTCGCACCCTGTGGGAGCGAGCCTGCTCGCGAAGATCTTGAGGCTGAATCACTGTAACTGACTGACCCCAGCCCCAGACGTTCAAGGCGAATGCGTAATGTCGGCGATATCATCCACGGCCAGCGCCCCGGTATCCGCCGTTTCCAGCACCACATAGGCACTGCCGCAAAACAGCGAGTTCAGACGTTTCATATCGGCAATCAACTCCAGGTGCAGCGAACTGGTCTCAATACTCTGCACGATCTTACGTTGCAAACGGCTGACGTGGGCATGGGCCAAGCGCCGTTCTTGTGCGCGAAAGCGGCGTTTCTCGCGCAGCAACTGCCGGGCACTCTCCTTGTCGCCACTGAGAAACACCGACAGCCCCAGCCGCAGATTGGCGATCAGTTGCTGCTGCAGCCCGGCCAGATCTTCCAGGCCTTCCTCAGAGAACGAACGCCGTTGCGAGGTTTTCTGCTGCTGGATTTTGCGCAACATGCGCTCGATCAAATCAGCACCCAGTTTCAGGTTGATTGCCAGTTCGATGATCTCGGCCCAGCGCCGGCTGTCCTGCTCGCCAAGGTCCTCGCGCGGCATCTGCGCCAGGTAGAGCTTGATTGCGCTGTACAGCGACTCGATGTCGTCCGTTATCCGGCGAATTTCCTGAGTCACTGCCGTTTGCTTGCCGCGCAGGACATCAAGGCTGGCGTCGAGCATGTTGTCGAGCAGATCGCCCATGCGCAGGGTTTCTCGCGCCGCGTTGGCCAGCGCCAGACTCGGCGTCGACAGCGCGGTCGCATCGAGGTGACGGGGCTTGGCCGTGCCATTGACCTCCGGGCGCTCCGGCAACAGCCAGGCACACAACCGCGCCATCGGCCCGACGCTTGGCAGCAGAATCAGGCAGCGCGCGGTGTTGTACAGCAGGTGAAAGCCGATGACCATTTCCTGCGGGCTGAAATCGAGGCTGTCGATCCAGTGCACCAGTGGATCAAGTACCGGGATGATCAGCAGCAGGCCGATCAGTTTGTACAGCAGGCTGCCCAGCGCCACCTGGCGGCCGGCGGCGTTCTGCATGCTGGTGCTCATGAACGCAAGAATGCCGCTGCCGATGTTGGCGCCGATCACCAGACCGATCGCCACCGGTAAGCTGATCACCGCAGCGCCAGCCAGCGTGGCGGTGAGCAGCACGGCGGCGAGGCTGGAGTAGGAAATCATCGCGAACAACGCGCCGACCAGGGCGTCGAGCAGAATGTCGCCGGTCAGCGAGGCGAAGATCACCTTCACCCCTTGCGCATGGGTAATCGGCGCGGCGGCCTCGACGATCAATTGCAGCGCAAGAATGATCAGCCCCAGGCCGATCGACACCCGGCCCATCTGCCCGAGCCGCGTCTGTTTGCGCGAGAGAAAGAAGATCACCCCGAGGAAAATCAGCAGCGGCGACAGCCACGACAGATCGAAAGTCAGCACTCGTGCCATCAACGCCGTACCGACGTCGGCGCCGAGCATGGTCGCCAGTGCCGGGGTCAACGCCATCAGGCCCTGCCCGACAAACGAGGTGACGAGCATGGCGGTAGCGTTGCTGCTTTGCACCATTGCAGTGACCAGAATACCGGCAACAAACGCCAGCCATTTCTTCGACATGTTCTGGCCGATCACATGTCGCAGGTTGGTGCCGTAGACCCGCAAAATGCCGGTTCGGACGATGTGCGTCCCCCAGATCAGCAGGGCGACGGCGGAGAGCAGATTGAGCAGGGTGAGCATGCAGACCCCCTGTAGTAGCAGCGCCCCAGAGGGGCAAGTGGACGGCACCGCGCGGTTTCTACGTGTTGGATACTTAAGCTGTAGTTGGCGAACGGTCTCGGCGCCAGCATTGCACAGCTAAAGAGTGGATTGAAACAAAAGTGTCATGAAAACAGCTTCGTCCGATCTTTGAACGCAGCGCAAACAAATGTAGGAGTGAGCCTGCTCGCGATAGGGCCATCAGCTCCAACATCATCGTTGACTGACAGACCGCTATCGCGAGCAGGCTCACTCCTACAGGTTTGTGGCTTTGCAGGATCAATCGCTGAAGTGGTCTCTGCTCAGGCCAACGTCAATTAAATACCTGGCCGTCTTCACATTCCGCTCATCACATCGCGCATAGCACTTGATGTGCATCAGCAGGCTGTATTTGTGTGGAACCAGAAGAATGACCCCATCCGCCTGATCAAAAAGCTTCGCTTGTAGCTGTCGCCTTTCATCATCGCTCTGCACTTTGATCCAATCATTTCCCTCAACGGGTTCAGGAGTCCAGTTGGCGTTCCTGAACATCGTTTGCAGCTCGTCCAAGAGCGCAGTTGTCTTATCGAAGGGAAGCGATTCAACCATTGGCGACGTCGTTATGCCGTCTACTTTTCCCTTGGTGTAGCCCACCGCGCCGTAGATTGTTTTGGGCAAGGTAAAGCCATGCTCGGGATCATCAAAAGTAATCACGACCGGGCTGCTTATCCAGGTCGAGTCGACCTTGGGAGGGTCACTTGGATATATGGCTGTTTTCCGTTCAACAGGGAAACTGGAGTCTTCGACGACTTCGGCGTATGGCTTGCCAATATGAACAACCAGAAAATCCATTGGAAAGTGAAAAGACGTCAGGCACACGAACAACAAGCAGAACATTGCTGTGCGCCAATATCGACTGTGCCCCCCGTAGCAATTTTTCACTTGCGACTTCGGTTATGAGCCGTATAGCGCTTGCTCATTCGCTGTAGTAATCCTTTCCTACGCTGACATCGATCAGATACTTAGCTGTCTCCGGATCGCGCTCATTACAGCGGGCGTAACATTTGACGTTGAGCGCGAGACTGTACTTATGAGGGATCAAGAGCACTGCCACCTTGACGTGATCAAACAACTCGACCTGAAGCGCCTTTCGACTGGTTTCATCAGCCGTATTCACCCAAGGATTTGTCTCACTGTTCCACTCTACCCATCCGGCGCTTTTAAGATGGCTCTGAAGTTGATCAAGCACCGCCATGAGTTGGTCGAAGGGCAACGTTTCGAGCATCGGAGAGGTCGTCATATTCGAAACCTTTCCCTCGTCAAATCCGATTGAGGCGAATTTGGTGGCAGGCAACGTAAAGCCGTGCTCCGGGTCATCGAAATGGATAATAACTGGTGAGGAAATCCAGGCTGAGCTCGGATGCGGAGGATTTCCAGGGTAAGTCACAGTGTGAGCTGCCACGCTAAATGTGGAATCGGCAACTGTCGCATCGTAAGTCTTTCCGATATGAACTCGCAGGGTGTCCGTACCCCAAGTGGAATACGCGATTCCCGCCCCAATTAAAGCAGCAGCGAGAATTATCACGAAGCGCTTTCTCGACAGCTGGATCACTGCACTCCCCCACCCTTAGAAATTTCTGTTATGGACTGCGTGAGTTTTGCTCGTGAAGCAGGGTCTTTGAGCAATGCATCGAACTGACTAGCCGCTCGGATGACGAACTCCATCCGTTGATCTTTGTCAGCCAAATTAGCCAGTGGGTTGCTACCAAATGCGACTTTTCTTTCGTCCGGAGCTTTGCATTGACTTGCAAGGGTCAACTGAATTTCCTCAGCGGCTCCTGACATAATTCCGGTAACCACGGATACCGCGTTGCCTGCGTGTGTCCCGCGCATCAGGTAGGAAAAGTGTGCATCGTCGTACATCGCTGGCTGCAAAATATTGATTTGTTCGTGCTGAGCCATGAACTCAACACTTTTGGAAATCCTTCCTTCATCAATGGCTTTGAACGTGTCACTGACTTGCGATTGCACCAGCCCAAATTCAACTTTACTGGAAATAGGCCACAGCACTTCGTTTTTAAGTTTATTGCGCAGCGGGAGACACGCTTGCATCTCTTTGAATCCCCGCACCATAAAAAACCGGTGCAACGGATAAACGTCCAGAAACAGCGATGTATTACCCAGCGCCAACATCTCATACACATAGTCCAGCTGTTGCTGAACTACTGAACGTGGGTTATCGCCGAAGGTGATGTCCTCGGTCGGCATCGGATTGGCCGCCCGAGCCTTTTCCAGTTCCTGCTCTGCCTCGGGATTGGTCCTGCTGAATTTGAAGCCGAAACCTTCGAACAGCGTTTCAGATGGTGCGGTTCGGAGCTTTTCCTGTGCCGCCTTCTGTGCAGCGATGGCGGTTTGCAGTTTAGTGGCGTGGATCAGCCCACACCCCACCTGCTTCGAAGCAAACGCCGCCAACCCTGCCCACTGAAAGCGGTTATCCGCCAACCACAACTGCGCGTACGCGGCGTTGATCTTACGGTTGCGAGCCTGGGGGTCAGCGATGAGGACGCCGCCGGGGGCGACCCAGTCTTCGGCTTCTTTCTGGAAGCGCCGCCACAGGCAGTTGCAGGTCAGCAGCGGGACTTCGACGCGGGTTTTCGGATTGGGGCCGGCGGTGCTGGTTTCCCGTTTGCAAGTGGGCAGCTCACAGGTGCTGTCCCAGAGTTTTTTCATGTCCAGGTCGTCTGGCGCGATGCATTGTGCAGTCATTGTTTCTTCCTTGAAGCTCAGGCAGTCCAGCGTACGACGGCGAGATCGGGCTGCAGGGTCGCGACGCTCTGAGTCATGCCCTGCGCATTGGTCAGGCCTTTGACGATACGGCCTTCAGCAGTTTCGATTTCATAGCCCTGTTCGGCGATGGGTTCGCCGTTGCCGGCACTGATCGCTTTGAATTCGACCAAGGGCTGGCCGATGATCGGCAACGGTGGAACGAACGGCGCAGGGGTGTGCGAGCTGCCGATAATCACATTGCCGGAACCGCCAATCACGACGCCGCCATGGCTGGCGGTGCTGTCGATAGTCATGGCGTTCTTGCCGTTGATGAACACAGTCGACGAAAAGGCGCCGCTGAGCGCCTGGCCGCAGGTGCACTTGTCGCCGAGGCGGGCGGCGGCGAGGCCGTTGAAGAAGACGTCGCCGGAACCGCTGGCAATCGGGTTTGTGCCGTGGCCGGGAATCGGGCAAGTGGTCGGGTCCGTGACGCGCGCGGCGGGTTTTCCAGACATGAACGTTCCTTGTTTGTCGCTGAGGCGAGCAGGGACGCTAACGAGCGAAGGTCGGTGAGTCAACCTTTTCGGCCTGTTTCGAATGGATGCGATATGCCGCTGTGGGAGCGAGCCTGCTCGCGGAAAGCGGTGGGTCAGACAGCCTCTTCTTCGACCGATATGGCGCCTTCGCGAGCAGGCTCGCTCCCACAG
>NZ_JABWQR010000029.1:0-85601 GCF_014270125.1 Pseudomonas sp. SWRI99
GGTTATGAGCTGTACACAAAATTGTGATTCAACTCGATATCTGTGGGAGCTGGCTTGCCAGCGATAGCTAGCTAACCGGCGACGCCGATCTCAACGTTTATCGATCTTGTCCGGTAACGGCGCGAACAGCGCTTCAATATCATCACTCTGCAACTTCCAGTCCCCGGCCTTGCGCCCATCCAGTACGCCTGCCGCCAGATCAGATTTCTCCTTCTGCAGGTGCTGAATCTTCTCTTCCACCGTCCCGCGGGCAATCAGCTTGTAAACGAATACGGGTTTTTCCTGACCGATGCGATACGCCCGATCAGTTGCCTGGTTCTCGGTCGCCGGGTTCCACCACGGATCGTAGTGAATCACCGTATCGGCTTCGGTCAGGTTCAAACCGACACCGCCAGCCTTCAGGCTGATCAGAAAGATCTGACGCTTGCCGCTCTGGAATTCCTTCACCGGCGTGCGTCGGTCGCGGGTTTGCCCGGTCAGTAGCGCATAGGCGACGTTACGTTTTTTCAGCTCATCCTCAATCAATGTCAGCATCGAGGTGAACTGCGAAAACAGCAGAACCCGCCGACCTTCCTCGAACAGCTCTTCAAGCATTTCCATCAAGCTGTCGAGCTTGCCCGAGGTGCTGGCACGAGCGGGCAGGGCCGTGTCGCTGACCAGACGCAGATCGCAACAGACCTGACGCAACTTAAGCAGTGCCTCAAGAATAATGATCTGACTGCGCGCCACGCCTTTGCGCGTGATCTCGTCGCGGACCTTTTTGTCCATGGCCAGACGCATGGTTTCATAGACATCGCGCTGCGCTTCGTTGAGTTCGACCCAATGGATGATTTCGGTTTTCGGCGGCAGTTCGGTGGCGACCTGTTCTTTGGTGCGGCGCAGCAGAAACGGCTTTATCCGACCGTTGAGGTGCTGAAGTCTGACTTCACTGCCGCGCTTTTCGATCGGCACGCGGTAATCGGCATTGAAGCTTTTCACATCGCCGAGCCAGCCCGGCAGCAAAAAGTGAAACAGCGACCACAGCTCGCCCAAGTGGTTTTCCAGTGGGGTGCCGCTCAAGCACAAGCGCTGGCGCGCATTCAGCTCGCGCGCGGCCTGGGCCGCTTTGCTGTTGGGGTTCTTGATGTACTGCGCTTCGTCCAGCACCAGCACGTGCAGCGGCTGTTTCGCCAGGCGTTCGACGTCCTTGGGCAGCAGCGCATAGGTGGTAAGAATCAGGTCGAAGTCGGCGAGGTTGTCGAAGTGCTTTTTGCGCGTGGCCCCGTACAACGCCACCACCCTCAATTGCGGCGTGAAGTGCGCGGCTTCATCGAGCCAGTTGGGGATCAGGCTGGTCGGCATCACCACCATGCACGGGCGATCCAGGCGCCCGGCGTTCTTCTCGCTGAGAAGATGCGCCAGGGTCTGTAGGGTTTTACCCAGACCCATGTCGTCCGCGAGAATCCCGCCCACCTCCAGTTGCCGCAGCGACTGCATCCAGCTCAAGCCTTCGAGCTGATAGGGACGCAACGTCGCGTTCAGGCCTTGCGGCGCTTCGGCGCTGAAATCGCGGATGTCGCGCAGGCGTTGGGCGAGTGTTCGGATCTGTTCGCCGCCCTCCCACAACAGTGGAATGCCGTCCAGCGCATTGAGGCGCGTCGCATCGGCCTTGCTCAGGCGCAAGGTGGTTTCGCCGGGCTCTTGCAGGTAAAACTCGCCGAGGGTGGTCAGTACCGGTTTCAGGCGGCCGAGCGGCAGCGCGACCTGCAGCGGACCGTGTTCGCTGGTCCGTTGTGGAATATTGACCAGAATCAGCTCGTCATCGCGGCGGCGCGCCAGGCGTTCCGGGTTGAGGATTTCGGCGTGTGAGCGCATCAGGTTGAGCAAAATTGGCAGCAGGCTCAGGCGTTCGCCATTGACGATGATGCCCAGTTCCAGATCAAACCAGTCGCGTTCCGGGACTTGTTCAACCGTGGCGTACCAGTCGTCGACGGCAGTCAGGTCGAAGCCGAACTCCTCGTCGATCTGTAATTCCCAGCCCAGGCTGCGCAGCTTTGGCAGGTCGTTAAGGGTGAAGGTCAGCCAGGCGCTGTCGTTGACCATTTCGTACAGCTCGCCCGCGCTCTCCGGCAAGGCTTTGCTCTGCCGCGTGGCGATACGGAAGCCGAGTATGCGCAGTTGTTCCCGGTAGGACTGTTCGACGTCGGGGTGGCGCTTGACGCGCAGGGTCTGGGTCTCTTGGCGAATCAGGATATCGCTGTTCTTCTGCCCGCTGACGTACTCGTCCAGATAGCTGAACGAGAGTGCCGCGCGGTGCTGGATATAGCGCTGCATCTTGCCGTTACGCGGCTCGAACGCGCTGAACTCGGCGCTCGCCAGCCACAGGCGTGGCAGCGGTTGCACGTTGTCCACCAGCACCTGCGGCGGCGCTTTCGGGCTGCGGTTTTCCAGGACAGCCTGGAGCTTTTCCAGCAGCGCGGCATCTTTCGCGGCGGCGGGATAATCGAGGGTTTCCTGGACTTTCAGCAGCACCGCAGCACAGTGCTTGCAGTTGCTGCGGACCGGGCAGGTGCAAGTGGCGTCGACCAGCAGCAGCGTGCCTTTGGCCGACTCGCGCAAGTGAATCGTCTGGCGGTAAACGCTGCCACCGGAGCCTTCGCAACTGGCCGTGATGGTCGCATCGCCGACCTGTGCGATGCGTACCCGGTTTTCCAGGGCGTAGCGACGGCCACGCTCCAGGCTCTGTTCCTTGAATCGGCTGACCCAGGAGGACGCCAACGGTTTGCTGAGGGGCGGGGGCATAAGGACTTCGATCAGTCCGGAATCGCTTCAGGTGCTTCCCGTGGCGCCGGCGCGGTCAGGGAAGTGATCTTGATCAGCAAAGCCAGGTGGCCGTTGTCGAGGTAGTTAAGTTGGCCGTTCTTCGTGTGGCTGTCCTGGCGCAGCCGTTCACTGGCGGTGACCAGGCCGTTGGCGTCGATCTGGTTGACCCAGAAGTCGGCCGTTACGTCGGTGAAGCGACCAAGTTTCATCTCCAGCGTGCCTTCGATCGGGAACTGCCCAAACTGCTCCTGGCCGTCACTGACTGCGACTTTCACCGGCGTTTCGCCGAGGCTTTGCTGCCAGGCTTTGTGCATCAGCACGGTGTACTCGCCGCTGGCGGTGAGTTTGCTCACGACATCGTTCAGCGCAGGCGTGCGCAGGCTGTCGTTGCCCAGGCGTTGGGCGCCGGTGGCCCAGTCTTCCGGCGCGGCGCGGCTGACGATGGCCGGCACGGCATTCTGGCGCACCAGAATCATTTCGACCTGATACGTGTCATCGGCAAACGCCATCGGTGCCAGCACTATTATCGACAGCGAGGTGAGCAGCAAAGTCAGAGAGCGGAACAGGCGCATTGGGCGTCCTTCAAGCGGATTTCGGGATGAGACGCTCAAACAGCGCCTCTACAGTATTAAAACGTTCTTCCGGGCGCTCCATCGGCACCTGGAATTTAAACATCGTCGCGCCTTCGAATTTGTAGCGTTTGGGCTGGGTCTGGATCAGCTTGATCAGCGTCATCGGGTCGACTGGCGTCTGCGCTTCGAACTCGATACGCCCGCCCTGCGGCCCGCCATCGACTTTTTTGATGCCGAGCTTTTCCGCCTGCAGTTTCAACGCGGTGATCCGCACCAGGTTCTTGGTCGGCTCCGGCAGCAGGCCGAAACGGTCGATCATCTCGACCTGCAGATCTTTCAGACCTTCTTCGTCGGTCGCCGAGGCGATGCGTTTATACAGAATCAGACGCGCATGCACATCCGGCAGATAGTCTTCCGGAATCAGCGCCGGCACCCGCAGATTGACTTCCGGGCCACCGCCTAGCGGTTGATCGAGGTTCGGCTGCTCGCCTTTGCGAATCGACTTGACCGCGCGCTCGAGCATTTCCATGTACAGCGTGAAGCCCACCGCCTGAATCTGCCCGCTCTGACCGTCGCCGAGCAGTTCGCCAGCGCCGCGGATTTCCAGGTCGTTGGTCGCCAGCACGAAGCCGGCGCCGAGGTCCTGGGTGTTGGCGATCGCTTCCAGACGCTTTTCCGCGTCCGAAGTGATTTGCTGGCGCGGCGGCGTCAGCAGGTAGGCGTAAGCCTGGTGGTGACTGCGGCCGACGCGGCCACGCAACTGGTGCAGCTGTGCCAGACCGAACTTGTCGGCTCGTTCGATGATGATGGTGTTGGCGCTCGGCACGTCGATGCCGGTCTCGATGATGGTCGAAGCGATCAGCACGTTGAAACGCTTGTGGTAGAAGTCGCTCATCACCTGTTCGAGTTCGCGCTCGCGCATCTGCCCGTGGCCAATACCAATGCGCGCTTCCGGCACCAGTTCGGCGAGGTCGGCGGCGCATTTCTCGATGGTCTTCACATCGTTGTGCAAGTAGTAGACCTGGCCGCCACGCAGCAGCTCGCGCAGCAGGGCCTCTTTGACCGTGCTCTTGTTCTGCTCCATGACGAAGGTGCGCACCGACAGGCGTCGCGCTGGCGGCGTGGCGATGATCGACAGATCGCGCATGCCCGACACCGCCATGTTCAGCGTGCGCGGAATCGGTGTGGCGGTCAGGGTGAGAATGTCGACTTCGCTGCGCAGCGCCTTGAGCTGTTCTTTCTGACGCACGCCAAAGCGGTGTTCTTCGTCGATGATCACCAGGCCGAGGTTTTTGATTTTCACGTCGTCGGACAGCAGCTTGTGCGTGCCGATGACAATGTCGATCTTGCCTTCCGCCAGATCAGCAATCGCCGCGTTGACTTCCTTGGCGGACTTGAAGCGGCTCATCACCTCTACGGTCACCGGCCAGTCGGCGAAGCGGTCGCGGAAACTGTTGTAGTGCTGCTGGGCGAGCAGGGTGGTCGGTACCAGAATCGCCACCTGACGACCGCCGTGCACCGCGATGAACGCGGCGCGCATGGCCACTTCGGTCTTGCCGAAGCCGACGTCGCCGCAGACCAGGCGATCCATCGGTTTCGGCGCGAGCATGTCTTCGCGCACGGCTTCGATGGTCGCTTGCTGGTCCGGGGTTTCTTCGAACGGGAAACCGGCGCTGAACGTGGCGTAATCGGCTTTCGGGTCGGCGAACGCGTAACCTTCGCGGGCGGCGCGACGGGCATAAATGTCGAGCAGTTCGGCGGCGACGTCGCGCACCTGTTCGGCGGCTTTGCGCTTGGCTTTCTGCCAGGTTTCCGAGCCGAGACGATGCAGCGGCGCCAGCGAGTCGTCGCTGCCGGTGTAACGGGCGATCAGGTGCAGGTTAGCGACCGGCACGTAGAGCTTGGCGTTCTCGGCGTATTCGAGGGTGAGGAATTCAGCGGCCTGATTGTCGATTTCCAGAATCGTCAGGCCCAGATAGCGACCGACACCGTGGTCAATGTGCACCACCGGGGCGCCTTCGCGCAGCTCGGTGAGGTTCTTGATCACTGCATCGTTGCTGACGTCGCTGCGCTTCTCGCGGCGACGGCGTTGCATCACCCGTTGGCCGAACAGCGGACTTTCCGCGACCAGTGCCAGTGCCGGGTCGTCGAGCACCAGACCTTCGTCGAGCGGGGCGATGGTGATCGCCAGACGATCCTTGCCAGCGACGAAATCCGGCCAGCTATCGACGGTTTTGGGACGCAGCTTCAGGCGTTCGAGCAGTTCCAGCAGGACTTCGCGACGACCCGCCGATTCGGCGGTGAACAGCACGCGTCCGGGGAATTGTTCGAGGAAGCCGGCCAGCGCCGCCAGCGGTTGGGTGGCTTTGGCTTCGATCGCCAGATCCGGCAATGCATGCGCCGGGAAGCGTTCACGGCCGACACCGCTCTCAACGTCTTGCTGACTCGCCACTACCCGTGGCCAGTTCTTCAGCCGTGCAAAGCAGTCTTCCACCGGCAGGAACAATTCGGCCGGTGGCAATAAAGGGCGCGAAGGATCGACGCGGCGCTCTTCATACCGATTGCGCACGTCGTTCCAGAAATTCTCCGCCGCTTGCTCGATGCCCGGCAGTGAGAACACCTGAGTGTCCTGGGGCAGGTAGTCGAACAGCGTCGAGGTTTCGTCGAAGAACAGCGGCAGGTAGTACTCGATACCGGCCGGTGTGATACCACTGCTCAGGTCCTGAAATATCGGGCAACGGCGGAAGTCCACGTCGAAGCGCTCACGGAAGCGCGCCTTGAAGCGGGTGACTGCGTCTTTCTGCAACGGAAACTCGCGGGCCGGCAGCAGCTTGACCGACTCGACCTTGTCGATGGAGCGTTGGGTTTCCGGATCGAAGGTGCGCAGGGTTTCGATTTCATCATCGAACAGGTCGATGCGATACGGCAGTTTGCTGCCCATCGGGAACAGGTCGATCAGCGCGCCACGTACGGTGAATTCGCCGTGTTCATAAACTGTGTCGACATAGCGATAGCCGCTGGCCTCGAGCCGCGCGCGCATCTGCTCGACATCGAGCTTCTGGCCGATGTCCAGCACCAGGCTGCTGCCGAGCAGGAATTTGGTCGGCGCCAGTCGGTGCAGGGCCGTGGTAATCGGCACCACCAGTACGCCATGCGCCAATTCCGGCAGCCTGTATAAGCTGGCGATGCGCTGGGAAATGATGTCCTGGTGCGGCGAGAACAAATCGTACGGCAGGGTTTCCCAGTCGGGAAAATGCAGCACGGGCAAATCCGGGGCGAAGAAACTCAGCTCCTGTTCCAGCCGTTCGGCGCTTTGGCTGTCGGCGGTCAGCAGCAGGGTGAAGCGCTTGGCAGCGCTGGCAGCCTCGGCAATCGCCAGGCTGAGGGCAGCACCGGGCAGATTGCCCCAATGCTGTTTACCTGCCTCGGCAGGGAGTAGCGGTAGACGCAGAACAGGCACGGAAGGTTGAGCTCCAGGCGTTGCGACAAAGTCGGTAATTGTAGCGGTCTGCGGTGCCACCTGTCAGTTGCAGACTACGTCTATCTTCGCGGTTTGGACGAAATGTAGTGGTAACCATAAAAACGAGCACTTTTTCAGTGGTTATGTAGTGCCGAAACCGGGTCGTGTTTCGGAGGGTTACAGACATCGTCTAACAGTCGTCGAAAAATTGACTGCGCTGAAAGCCGCGGTTTTACTGGGCTGGAGAGCGGCGTAATTTTTTTGAACAGGATTTTGTTAACGGATTGGCGACAAGCGCGCATTGCTGAAAGAGGTTGTCGGCGGCATAATGTAGCCCCTTTTTTCTGCCCCTACATGTGGAAGGTTACCGTGACTCAGAAGCCCGACCAGTGTCTTGGTGAATGGATCGACCGTGAAGCACTCGCAGAAGCGATGATCCCGCTTATCGGTCAGCTCTACCGCAATAACAACGTGGTGAGCTCGATCTATGGCCGCAGCCTGATCAACCAGTCTGTCATCGCGATTCTCAAAGCTCACCGCTTTGCGCGCCACCGTTCCTCCGACGACAGCGAACTCTCCGTCCACGAAACATTCCCACTGCTCAAGGCCATGAGCGAGCTCAAGCTCGGCGCGGCTTCGGTAGACCTGGGCAAGTTGGCGTTCAAATTCCGTAACGAAGGCAATGGCCGCAGCGCCGAGCAGTTCGTGCGTGAAGAAATGGCTGACGTGGTGGGGCAGCAAAACGCTTCGCCCCGCAAAGGCACCGACGTTGTGCTGTACGGCTTCGGTCGTATCGGCCGCCTGCTGGCGCGCATCCTGATCGAAAAAACCGGTGGTGGCGACGGCCTGCGTCTGCGCGCCATCGTCGTGCGCAAAGGCGCCGAGAACGACCTGACCAAACGCGCCAGCCTGCTGCGTCGCGATTCGGTGCACGGTTCGTTCAACGGCACCATTACCATCGACGAAGAAAACAACACCATCACCGCCAACGGTAACCTGATCCAGGTGATCTACGCGAAGAACCCGACCGAGGTGGATTACACCCAGTACGGCATCAAAGACGCGCTGCTGGTGGACAACACCGGTGTATGGCGTGACGCCGACGGCCTGGGTCAGCACCTGGCCTGCCCGGGTATCGACCGCGTTGTTCTGACCGCACCTGGCAAGGGCAAGCTGAAGAACATCGTTCACGGCATCAACCACGGTGAAATCACCGCTGACGACAAGATCGTGTCGGCTGCTTCCTGCACCACCAACGCCATCGTGCCGGTGCTCAAAGCGGTCAACGACAAGTTCGGCATCATCAACGGTCACGTCGAAACCGTTCACTCGTACACCAACGACCAGAACCTGATCGACAACTTCCACAAGGGCGATCGCCGTGGCCGTAGCGCCGCACTGAACATGGTGATCACCGAGACCGGTGCCGCCACCGCTGCTGCCAAGGCCCTGCCTGAGCTGGCCGGCAAGCTGACCGGTAACGCGATTCGCGTGCCGACGCCGAACGTGTCGATGGCCATTCTCAATCTCAACCTTGAGAAAGCCGCCACCCGTGAGGAGATGAACGAGTACCTGCGCTACATGGCGCTGCACTCCGAACTGCACAAGCAGATCGATTTCGTCAATTCGCAGGAAGTGGTGTCGACTGACTTCGTCGGTTCGCGCCACGCCGGTGTGGTCGACGCTGAAGCGACCATCGTTCAGGACAACCGCGTTGTGCTGTACGTCTGGTACGACAATGAGTTCGGTTATAGCTGCCAGGTGGTTCGCGTGATGGAAGACATGGCTGATGTAAATCCGCCTGCGTTCCCGCGATAAGCCGCAGGCTTGAATGAAAACGCCCCGACATTTTGTCGGGGCGTTTTTGTTTGTGGAGTGATCGTTCCCACGCTCTGCGTGGGAATGCCTCAAGGGACGCTCCGCGTTCCAATGGGACGCAGAGCGTCCCGGGCTGCATTCCCACGCAGAGCGTGGGAATGATCGCGTCTCCTGTGGGAGCGAGCCTGCTCGCGAAAGCATTCTGTCAGGCGCCGCTGGCAACCGACGCTTGCGCCGTGCGCAGTTCATGCCGGTTGCCACGAAACAGCACCAACGTCGCAATCAACCCCAACACCGCCGCGCCACTGAGCCAGATTCCCGGCGCCGCCTTATTGTCCAGCACATGGATCAGATACGTGCACGCCGCCGGGGTAAATCCACCAAACGTCGCCGTCGCCAAGCTGTACGCCAGCGAGAAACCGGTCGTGCGCACTTCCACCGGCATGATTTCGGTCAGCGCCACAACCATCGCGCCGTTGTACGAGCCGTACAGAAACGACAGCCACAACTCGACAATCAGCAAGTGGCTGAAGCTCGGATTGGCGACCAGCCACGACAGGGCAGGGTAGGCGGTAAGAATCGCCAGAATCGTCGCCGCCAGCAGTAAGGGTTTTCGCCCGATCTTATCGGACACCGCACCCATCACCGGCAGCCAGAAGAAGTTCGACAGGCCGATACACACCGTCACCAGCAACGCATCGAGATCTGACAGGTGCAACTCTGCCTTGCCGAATGTCGGGGTGTACGCGGTGATCAGGTAGAACGACACCGTGGTCATCACCACCAGCGCCATGCCGGCGATGACGATGGCAAAGTTCTGGCCGATCGAACGGACGACTTCGCCGAGGGTAGGGCGGTGGGTGCGCGCCTGGAATTCCGGGGTTTCCTCCAGAGAGCGGCGGATGAAGAAAATCACCGGCACGATCAAGCAGCCAATCAGAAACGGCACGCGCCAGCCCCACTCGCCCATTTGCTCCGGGCTCAGCCAGTGGTTGAGGCCGACCCCAAGCAGGCCGGCGAAGACCACCGCAGCCTGTTGGCTGGCAGACTGCCAACTGACGAAAAAGCCTTTGCGCCCCGGTGTGGAGATTTCCGCCAGATAGACCGAGACGCCGCCCAGCTCCACGCCGGCCGAGAAGCCTTGTAGCAGCCGTCCGAACAACACCAGCAGCGGTGCCGCGACCCCGAGCGTCGCATAGCCCGGCACGCAGGCAATCAGCACGGTGCCGGCCGCCATCATCGCCAAGGTGATGATCAGACCTTTGCGCCGTCCGTGACGGTCGATATAGGCGCCGAGGAAAATCGCCCCCAGCGGGCGCATCAGGAAGCCGGCCCCGAAGGTCGCCAGCGACAGCATCAGCGAAGCGAACGCGCTGTCGGTGGGGAAAAAGGTTTTGGCGATGGCGGTGGCGTAGAAGCCATACACCATGAAATCGAACATTTCGAGGAAGTTGCCGCTGACAACGCGGAAAATCGCTTTGCCTTTGCCCGGGGTGGAGGACATGGTCGGTTACTCACTGTTTCAATTTTGTAGAAAGGCATTGCAGCCGTGCGGGAGCGAGCGGGCGCTGTAGTCCATAATGGCCGCCGCGGTTTTGCGGGGAGATGAAGAATTGTTAACTGGACGCTGGGTGGGGCTTGTGGTGCTGGCGATGCTGTGCGCCGGCTGTGGCAACGGCGATTCCATGGAGAGCATTGGCGGCCCGACGATGGGCAGTACCTGGTCGGTCAAGTACGTGCGCCACGCCGGCCTCGCCGACCCTGTGCAAGTGCGCGGCGAAGTGGCGCGCATCCTCGCTGAAGTCGATCTACAGATGTCGACCTATCGGAGCGATTCGGCTATCGAACGCTTCAACGCCTTGCCCGCCAATGACTGTCTGGCCATGCCCGCCTCGGTATTGGAGTTGGTCCGTGTCGGCGAACGACTGTCGGCGCAAAGCGCGGGTGCTTACGACCTGACCGTCGAACCGCTGATCAACCTCTGGGGCTTTGGTCCGCAAGGGCGCGCGGAAAAGATCCCCGACCCGGCGGCGGTAAGCGAGGTCATGCAGCGTGTCGGCTATCAGCACTTGCACATCGACGGCAACCGCTTGTGCAAGGACGCCGCTGTCGAAGTCGACCTGAACAGCATCGCAGCCGGTTACGCCGTGGACAGCATTGCCGCGAGGCTGGAGGCCATGGGCATCTACGCTTACCTCGTCGAAGCCACGGGCGAATTAAAGGCCAAGGGGAAAAAACTTGATGACTCGCCCTGGCGCATCGCATTGGAAGAGCCTCGCGACGACCAGCAAGTGGCCGAGCGCATTATTAATGTCGACGGCTACGGCGTGTCCACGTCCGGCGATTACCGTAACTATTTTCTGCAGGATGGCCGGCGCTATTCCCACACCGTCGATGCGCGCAGCGGTGCCCCGGTCCTACACGACCTGGCGTCCGTCACGGTGATTCATCCTTCAGCGTTGATGGCCGATGGACTATCGACGCTGCTGCTGATTCTCGGCCCGGAAAGGGCGCGGGACTATGCCCAAAAACATGCCATTGCTGCATTCTTTGTCTTGCGTGCCGATACAGGTTTTATCATCCGCACCAGTCAGGCATTCGATCAGCTCGCGGGTGCAAAAAATTGATTGAAGACAAGACGAAAGCTGGCGTTGTAGTGCAGGCAAAAGTAGCCTACGACGCGACCAAGGGTTAATGTGCGCGGCGTTGACGCTTCTATAGACTGTGTCCGGGTTCTCTACTGGCCCCCAATTGTTCCTTCGCGCCGCCGTTCGGCGTGATTTAGCCGCCGGTGCTGCTGGCACCGCGGCCTGTTCTGAGGAGTACGCATGGCTGTCTACAACTACGACGTGGTGGTGCTGGGTTCCGGCCCGGCGGGAGAAGGCGCGGCAATGAACGCCGCCAAAGCAGGGCGCAAGGTCGCGATGGTCGACAGCCGTCGTCAGGTCGGCGGCAACTGCACCCACCTCGGCACCATTCCGTCCAAGGCACTGCGTCACTCGGTGCGGCAGATCATGCAGTTCAACACCAACCCGATGTTCCGGGCGATCGGCGAGCCGCGCTGGTTTTCCTTCCCAGACGTGTTGAAAAGCGCCGAAAAAGTCATTTCCAAACAAGTCGCATCGCGCACCGGCTACTACGCCCGTAATCGCGTCGACGTGTTCTTCGGTACCGGCAGCTTCGCCGACGAGCAAACCATCGAAGTGGTCTGCGGCAACGGGGTGGTCGAGAAACTGGTCGCCAAGCACATCATCATTGCCACCGGTTCGCGCCCGTATCGTCCGGCGGACATCGATTTCCATCACCCGCGTATCTACGATAGCGACACCATCCTCAGCCTCGGCCACACTCCGCGCAAACTGATCGTTTACGGCGCCGGTGTGATCGGCTGTGAATACGCCTCGATCTTCAGTGGCCTGGGTGTGCTGGTCGAGCTGGTCGACAACCGTGGCCAGTTGCTGAGCTTCCTCGACTCGGAAATCTCCCAGGCGTTGAGCTATCACTTCAGCAACAACAACATCACCGTGCGCCACAACGAAGACTACGACCGCGTCGAAGGC
Organism: Pseudomonas sp. SWRI99; assembly: GCF_014270125.1. Lineage (NCBI taxonomy): Bacteria > Pseudomonadati > Pseudomonadota > Gammaproteobacteria > Pseudomonadales > Pseudomonadaceae > Pseudomonas > Pseudomonas sp. SWRI99. The sequence goes on from NZ_JABWQR010000029.1 coordinate 12,213, forward strand.
GTGGACAACGGCGTGATCCTGCACCTCAAGTCGGGCAAGAAGATCAAGGCCGACGCCTTGCTCTGGTGCAACGGCCGTACCGGCAACACCGATACGCTGGGTCTGGAAAACATTGGCGTCAAGGTCAACAGCCGTGGCCAGATCGAAGTCGACCAGAACTACCGCACCTGCGTGGAAAATATCTACGGTGCCGGTGACGTGATCGGCTGGCCGAGCCTGGCCAGTGCCGCTCACGACCAGGGCCGTTCCGCCGCTGGCAGCATCGTCGATAATGGCAGCTGGCGTTTCGTCAATGACGTGCCAACCGGCATCTACACCATTCCGGAGATCAGCTCGATCGGCAAGAACGAGCAGGAGCTGACTCAGGCCAAAGTGCCTTACGAAGTCGGCAAGGCGTTCTTCAAGAGCATGGCGCGGGCGCAGATCGCCGGCGAGCCGCAAGGCATGCTGAAGATCCTGTTCCACCGCGAAACCCTGGAAGTGCTCGGTGTGCACTGCTTCGGTTATCAGGCGTCGGAGATCGTCCACATCGGTCAGGCGATCATGAACCAGCCGGGCGAACTGAATACGCTGAAGTATTTCGTCAACACCACGTTCAACTACCCGACCATGGCCGAAGCCTATCGGGTAGCTGCATACGACGGCCTCAACCGGCTTTTTTGACGGGCTCCGGCCGGTGGCCTGAGCCGGCCGGGGAGACCGATTTCAGCAATTCTCAAGGGTGGCAGTGGCCAAACCGGGAAAGTCTGTAATCAGGCTGTCAACGCCGAAGTCGGCGAGTCTGCGCATCAGCGCGGGCTCGTTGACGGTCCATACCGACACATGCAGACCTTGGCGCTGCGCCTTTTGCAGGCGTTCCGGCGTACACAGCGTCCAGTTCAGCGCGAGAATCTCACAGCCATAGCTGGCCGCGACTTTCAGCGGATCGAGCCAGGCGTATTCGGCCACCAGGCCACGGGATACGTCCGGAACCAGGTCCACTGCCGCTTTCAACACTTCCCGCGAACTCGAGGTGATCGTGACCTTGTCGAGCAAGCCATGGCGCTGAGCCATTTCCCGAATCGCCAGCACGGTGGTTGCGGCGCGCGTGCGTGAAGCGCTTTTGACTTCCAGCTGCCAGTGCTCGAAATCACATTGTTCGAACAACGCTTCCAGCGTGGGAATCGGGCAGGGCTTGATCCAGCCCGGGCCGCCCTTGCGCGCGTCGTAGGTCACCAGCTCGGCGGCGGTGTGCTCGACAACTTTGCCGCGACGGTCGGTGGTGCGCTTGAGCGTAGGGTCATGGATGACCATCAGCTCGCCGTCCTTGGACAGGTGCAGATCCAGTTCGCAACGGCGCACGCCGTGCTTGAGACATTCCTGAAAACTGCTCAGGGTATTTTCCGGTGCTTCGCCCTTGGCGCCGCGGTGGCCGTAAATGAGGGTCACGGTGCTTCCTTAAGTTAGATGCCAGATTCGTTCTGTTCGCGAGCCAGACGTCGTTCCTGCGCCTGCTTCTGCAAGATGTAGCGGGCGAGCAACTGGCGCTGGGCGTCGGTCAGGTGTTCGAACTCGGTGCCGACGTCATAGCCATCGCCCTTGCGGTCGCAGTGGGTGACGCGGGCGCGCAGCAGCAGACCCAGTGCCTGTGGCATCAACACCAGCTTGACCGACAGGTGTGCGCCGGTGGCAATCGGTGTCGGGTACTGAAAGTCGATCCCGCCTTCGGAGATGATCACCGGTTGTGGCTCGCCGATGTGGCCGAGCACGGTCAGGGCAACCACCTGGCTGAGCAGGTCGATGCGTTTGTTCTGGGATTTGAGGAACGCGGCGATTGCCCGGTCGCGCTCGCTGATCTGGCGCAACAGGTGCTGCGACTCGAATTCGCTCAGGTGCAGTTCACTGAGCAGGTTGAAGAGTGGGGAAGCATCCTGCAACACTTCCTCGCCTGCGGCTTCGGGAGCGGACAGGGGCCGAATTTCCAGTGCGATCGTGTCCTCGATACGGTAGTATTCGCGGCGATCTTCTTCATCTAATGTCGACATGGCGAACCCATGGTAGCGGCGGTGGTCTGAGTGTAAAGCTGGTTATCGACCCCCGCCACAAGGACGTTCCTTTTCCCTCCGAACAAGCCCCGACATGTTCAGACCTCTCTTCGTATTTATCGGCACGCGTTATACCCGTGCAAAGCGTCGCAATCATTTTGTGTCATTCATTTCCCTGACTTCGATGATCGGGCTCGCCCTTGGCGTGGTCGTGATGATAGTCGTGCTGTCGGTGATGAACGGCTTCGATCATGAGATGCGCACCCGCGTGCTGGGCATGGTGCCCCACGCGACCCTTGAGACTGGCGAACCGATCAACGATTGGCAGAGCCTGGCCGCCAAGGTCAAACAGAACCGGCAAGTGACGGCGGTGGCGCCGTTCACCCAGATGCAGGGCCTGCTGACCAACAACGGCCAGGTCTCCAAGGTGTTGCTCAATGCCATCGACCCTGCGCTGGAGCGCAATGTGTCGATCATCGACAACTTCATGAAGCAGGGCAAACTCGACGACCTGACGCCGGGCAGCTTCGGCATCGTCATCGGCGACAAGGCTGCGACCAAGCTGGGCGTCGGCATCGGTGACAAGGTCACTTTCGTCGCGCCGGAGGTCAGCGTGACCCCGGCCGGGATGTTCCCGCGCATGAAACGCTTTACCGTGGTCGGCATTTTCCATGTCGGCGCCGGTGAGCTCGACGGCTACCTCGGTGTGACCAACCTGCAGGATCTGGCGAAGATGCACCGCTGGAAGCCGGATCAGGTGCAGGGCCTGCGCCTGAAGTTCGACGACCTGTTCCAGGCCCCACGCGAGGCTTGGAACATCGCCCAGCAGCTCGGCGAAGACCGCTACTACGCCCGCGACTGGACCCGCACTCACGGCAATCTGTACCAAGCCATCCGTATGGAAAAAGCCATGATCGGCCTGCTGTTGCTGCTGATCGTTGCGGTGGCGGCGTTCAATATCATTTCCACCCTGGTAATGGTGGTGAACGACAAGAAGGGCGACATCGCCATTCTGCGCACACTGGGCGCGACGCCGGGCACGATCATGCGTACGTTCATGGTGCAAGGTACGGTGATCGGTGTGGTCGGCACAGCCATTGGCGCGGTGGTCGGCATTTTCGCCGCGCTTAACGTCAGCGCGGCCATCTCGGCGCTGGAAGGGCTGATCGGCCACAAATTCCTTAATGCTGACGTGTATTTCATTGATTATCTTCCCTCGCAGGTGCATAGCCAGGATGTCGTCATGGTTTGCGCCGCCGCGTTGGTCCTGAGTTTCCTCGCCACCCTGTATCCCGCCTGGCGTGCCGCGCGCACCCAGCCGGCGGAGGCGTTACGTTATGAGTGAGTCGGGCATGAGTGAACAAGCAATTCTGAGCTGCCGCAACCTGGGCAAATCCTACGAGGAAGGCCCGGAGTCGGTAGAAGTGCTGGCCGGTCTGCAACTGGAGTTGCACCCGGGCGAGCGTGTGGCGATCGTCGGCAAGTCGGGTTCGGGCAAAAGTACCTTGCTCAACCTGCTTGGCGGCCTCGATACGCCGAGCAAGGGCAGCGTCTGGCTCGACGGTGAAGAGCTGTCGGCGCTGAGCGAGAAGAAGCGTGGCCTGCTGCGCAATCGTGCCTTGGGCTTCGTCTATCAGTTTCACCACTTGCTGCCGGAATTCACCGCGCTGGAAAACGTCTGCATGCCGTTGTTGATCGGCAAAACGGCAATTCCCGAAGCACGTCAGCGTGCCACGGCATTGCTGGAGCGTGTCGGTCTCGGCCATCGCCTCGAACACAAACCTTCGGAGCTGTCCGGCGGCGAACGCCAGCGTGTGGCCATCGCCCGCGCGCTGGTGAACAATCCGGGCCTGGTGATGCTCGACGAGCCGACCGGCAACCTCGACCTGCACACCGCTGAAGGCATCCAGGATTTGATGCTGGAGTTGAGCACCTCAATGCGCACGGCGTTCCTGGTGGTCACGCACGACATGAACCTGGCTCGCCAGATGGACCGCGTCCTGCAATTGCAGGAAGGTTGCCTGACCCCCATCTGACTGGCTGAAACCCGGCGCCCGTAATGGCGCCGGGTCTTTTATTTTTATACGGTGCCCCAGCGAATGTTCAGACCGTTATCGATCTTTATCGGCACGCGCTATACCCGCGCCAAGCGCCGCAATCGCTTTGTTTCGTTCATTTCGATGACCTCGATGATCGGCCTCGCCCTCGGCGTGCTGGCGATGATCGTGGTGTTGTCGGTGATGAACGGCTTTCAGCGCGAAATGAGCTCGCGCATCCTCGGCATGGTGCCGCACGCGACCATCGTCGGCGTCAAGCCGATCGACGACTGGCAGCCGGTGGCCGCCGCCGCGATGAAAAACCCGGAAGTCACCGCCGCCGTGCCGTTCACCGAAATGGAAGGCATGCTTTCCTATAAGGGCGCGATGCAGCCGATCCAGATCAGCGGTGTCGATCCTGCTCAGGAAGGCAAGGTCTCGATCGTTGCCCAGCACATCGTCCAGGGTCGTCTCGATGCTCTCAAACCGGGTGAGTTTGGCGTGGTGATCGGTGAAATCACCGCGCGGCGTTTTCGTCTGAATGTCGGCGACAAGATCACTCTTATTGTCCCGGAAGTCAGCACCGCGCCGGGCGGTATCACCCCGCGCATGCAGCGGCTGAATGTGGTGGGGGTGTTCAAGGTCGGCGCCGAGCTGGACGGTTCGATGGGCCTGATCCACGTGGCCGATGCCGCGACGATGCAGCATTGGCAACCGAATCAGGTGCAGAGCGTGCGGCTGGCGGTCAAGGATCTGTACGCGGCACCCAAGGTGTCGTCCGACATTGCCAGCGGTCTCGGTGCCGACTTCAAGGCTGACGACTGGACCCACAGCCAGGGCAGCCTGTTCAGTGCGATGAAGATGGAAAAGACCATGATCGGCCTGCTGTTGCTGATGATCGTCGCGGTGGCGGCATTCAACATCATCGCGACGCTGATTATGGTGGTGAACGACAAAGGCGCAGACATCGCGATCCTGCGCACCATCGGCGCCACGCCACGGCAGATCATGGCGATCTTCATGGTGCAAGGCACGGTGATCGGCATTGTCGGCACGATCATTGGCGGTGTGTTGGGTGTGATTGCAGCGCTCAATGTCAGTGAATTGGTCGGCTGGGTCGAGCGCGTGACCGGGCAGCATATCTTCAGTTCGGACGTGTATTTCGTCAGCAATCTGCCGTCGGAACTGCAGGGTGGCGATGTGCTGTTGATCTGCTCGGCAGGCTTTATTCTCAGCTTTCTGGCAACGGTGTATCCGGCGTGGCGGGCGGCGAAGATTGAGCCGGCGCATGCGTTGAGATATTCGTAAACTTCAAAACCGCTATCGCGAGCAGGCTCACTCCTACAATTGGAATGCGCTCCCCCTGTAGGAGTGAGCCTGCTCGCGATAGGCCGTACCTGCTGGCCTCAATCTTTCTTCGGCAACTCAATCACAAACCGCGTCACCCCCACCTCCGATTCGCAATGAATCGTCCCGCCATGCGCCCGCACGATCGACTGAGTAATCGCCAGCCCCAGCCCCGCATGCTCACTGCTGCCTTCCTGTCGCGCCGGATCGGCCCGATAGAATCGATCAAACAAGCGTGGCAACAACTGCGCTGAGATGCCCTCGCCACTGTTCTCGACGCAAACGCGCACGGCGTTCGTTTCATCGACAAGATTCAAGCGTACGTAACCCTCGGCCGGGGTAAACCGCAACGCGTTATCCAGCAGGTTCGACAGGGCCCGGCGCAACATACCGCGATCACCTTCGATTCGCGCCTTACCTTCACGACTCAAACGCACGCCGGCGTCTTCCGCCAATGGCGCAAAAAACTCCAGCAACATGTCGGCCTCATCTGCCAGCTCCAGCGCTTCGCGCTTGGGCATCAGCAAGCCGTGGTCAGCCTTGGCCAGATACAACATGTCATTGACCAACTGCGCCATCCATTGCAGTTCTTCAAGATTGCTGTGCAGCGCTTCGCGGTAGTCCTCAAGCGTCCTGGGGCGGGTGAGGGTGACTTGAGTGTGGGTCAGCAGGTTTGACAGAGGCGTGCGCAGCTCATGGGCGATGTCGGCGGAAAACGCCGAGAGCCGCTGAAACGACTCGTCGAGGCGGGCGAGCATGGCATTGAAGCTATGGGCCATTTGCGCAAGCTCCGGCGGCATGTGCGCTTGCGGCAATCGTGCATTCAGCGATTGTGCGGAAATCCCCCGGGCCACCGCACTCATGCGCCTTAACGGGCGTAAACCGCTGCGCGCGGCCCAGGCTCCGAGCAGCGCGGTGGCCAGCGCTGAGAGGCCGACCGTCAGCCAGATCAGATGCTGCATTCGTTGCAGAAAATGCTGGTGATGGGTGATGTCGAGCAGCAGCGTCAATTGCGGCGAGTCAGGTTGGCCTGGATAGAGCGGGGCATTGAGCAGGCGATAGTCGGTGCCATCGTGGCTGATGGTCGACAGACCTGCGGCTTGCGGCAACTGCTCGGGGATCTGCGGCGAACTGGCGTACCAGTGCTGGCCGTCGCTGCCGGTAATGCGCAGGGACAGATCGGCCTGACGGCTCAGTTCATCGGCCAGGCGCGTTTGCCGTTGATCGGCTGGCACACCTTGCAAGGCACGGCGCAGACCAAGCAAGCGTGCATCGAGTTGTTGCTGGTCGAGTTCGATGAAATGCGCCTCGCTGGCGCGATCGAACAGCACTCCGGCGAGCAGTGAAACCACGGCTGTGCAAGCGGCAAACAGCAAGGCCAGACGGGTACTCAAGGACAACCGGCGCATCAGACGCCGCGCTCTTCCAGCACGTAACCCATGCCGCGCACCGTGTGGATCAGTTTTTGCGGGTATTCGTCGTCAATCTTCAGGCGCAAACGCCGAACGGCGACCTCGATGACGTTGGTGTCACTGTCGAAATTCATGTCCCAGACTTGTGAGGCGATCAACGATTTTGGCAGCACTTCGCCCTGACGGCGCAACAGCATCTCCAGCAGGGCGAACTCCTTGGCCGTGAGGTCGATGCGCTGCCCGCTGCGTTCGACGCGACGGCGAATCAGGTCCAGGCGCAGGTCGGCCAGCTGCAGGCTGGTTTCCTGTGCGCTGGCGCTGCCGCGGCGTAACAGGCTGCGCACCCGGGCCAGCAGTTCGGAGAAGGCGAAGGGCTTGACCAGATAGTCGTCGGCGCCGAGTTCGAGGCCGTGAACCCTGTCTTCCACCGCGTCCTTGGCCGTCAGAAAAAGCACTGGCGTCTCCAGCCCGGCGCTGCGCACCGCTTGGAGGATTTGCCAGCCGTTACGCCCGGGCAGCATCACGTCGAGGATCAGCAGCGCGTAATCGCCGCTCAGCGCCAGTTGCTGGCCACTGATGCCGTCGGCCACCAATTCGGTGGTGAAGCCGGCTTCGGTGAGGCCCTGGCGCAGGTATTGGCCGGTTTTCGCTTGGTCTTCGACGATCAACAGTTTCATGGGCGACTCGGGTGGGTTCGGGTGTCAATACGCAGACTTTATATCGTGAGAACGCTTGCCCGGCATGAACCTGACAAAGTTGTAATCTGCCTGTCAGGTCGATGCCAGCGCGGGGCGCTTAGAGTTTCCCACAGGCTGAACCTTTTCTTGTTGGAGTACGACCATGTTTTTGCGCAAAACCCTGACGCTGGCTGCCTGCTGGCTGGCAATCAGTTCGCCGGTGTGGGCCGCGCCCGCCCACACCTATGACTTCGGCCAACCGGCGTCTGCCAGCCAGGCTTCGCGAAGCATCGAGATCGTCATGGGGGACATGACGTTCGAGCCCAAGACCCTTGAGCTCAAGGCCGGTGAGACGGTTCGCTTTGTGCTGGTGAATAAAGGCCAGTTGCTGCACGAATTCAACCTCGGTGATGCGGCGATGCATGCCAGTCACCAGCAGGAAATGCTGAAAATGCAGCAGAGCGGCATGCTCACGCCGACAGGCATGAAAGAAATGTCCCACGGCATGGCGGGCATGGATCATGCGGCGATGGGCCACGGCATGAAGCATGACGACCCCAATAGCGCGCTGGTCGAACCGGGCAAGCGCGCCGAGTTGACCTGGACATTCAGCAAGGCAACGAACCTGGAGTTCGCCTGCAATATCCCCGGGCATTATCAGGCAGGCATGGTCGGCAAACTGACTGTCAGTCAGTAAGCACTCAAAGGCGGACGCAAAGGCTGGTAGAATCCGCTGATTCTTCAGTCAGGTTTCCGCCATGCATCCCGCAGCCGAACACTCGCCGCTGGGCAAATCCAGCGAATACATCGCCACGTACACACCGTCCCTGCTGTTCCCGATTCCGCGCACGGCGAAATGGGCCGAGCTGGGACTGACCGCCGAAACCCTGCCGTATAAAGGCGTGGATTTCTGGAACTGCTTCGAGCTGTCGTGGCTGTTGCCGTCGGGCAAGCCGGTGGTGGCGATTGGCGAATTCAGCATCCCGGCGGATTCGCCGAATATCATCGAGTCGAAGTCGTTCAAGCTGTACCTGAATTCGCTGAACCAGACGCCGTTCGCCGACGTTGCCACGCTGGAAGCGACGCTGGTCAAAGACCTTTCCGCTGCCGCCGGCAAACCGGTGGGCGTGCGGGTTCGCAGTCTGAAGGACGTGGAAGCCGAAGGCGTCGTGGCGTTGCCGGGCGTGTGCATCGACGATCTGGATATCAGCGTCAGCAACTACGAGCATCCGCGTCCTGAGCTGTTGCGTTGCGATGATTCACGGATCGTTGAAGAGAGCGTGCACAGCCATCTGCTCAAATCCAACTGCCCGGTGACCAGTCAGCCGGACTGGGGCAGCGTGGTGGTGCAATATCGTGGTGCGGCGCTGGATCACGCCAGCCTGCTGGCATACATCGTCAGCTTCCGCCAGCACTCGGATTTCCATGAGCAGTGCGTGGAGCGGATTTTCCTTGATCTGCAGCGGTTGTTGAAGCCCGAGAAACTGACGGTGTTTGCTCGTTACGTTCGCCGTGGTGGACTGGATATCAACCCGTATCGCAGTACAGAAGATATGCAGTTGCCGAACCATCGTCTGGTGCGTCAATAAATGTAGGAGTGAGCCTGCTCGCGATAGCTGACTGACATTCAACATTGATGTCGACTGGTCCATCGCTATCGCGAGCAGGCTCACTCCTACAGGGGATTGCGTTTCAAGTTGTAGAAATGAAAAAGCCCTGCCATCGCTGGCAGGGCTTTTTTGTGCGTGGGGCATCAGATGCCCATGCTGCCCAGCGCATTGACAATGTTGCGCAAGGTGCCGGCGATGGCCGGATGTTCAAGTTCGAAGCGATCCACTGCGAGATTCACGCCATCGACGATACTCGCGTCTTGAGTGGCATTTTCCAGCTCAATTCTCGATTCGATATCTGCCATCAGCGCATGCAGATCCTCACGCTCGACCTCCGACAGCGGCGGATTCTGTTCCAACTGCTCGCGCAGGGTGTCGAGCTGTTTTTGCAGTTCTTGAGCGGGCATGGTGGTTTCCTTTTATCAATAGGCACTGGCATTGACCGCAGCCGCGCGCCAAAGGTCGGTGGCTGACCTTTAGATTAATCCACTCTCGCTTAAGCTGCATGATCCTGATCAGGGCTTTTCGCCTTTGAGGCGGCGCAGGCTGATGTCGGCCAGGCAGGTGTCGAGTTCACCCAGATGGTCGATCACCGAATGCACGCCCAGCGCGAATAACTGCACGGTGGCCTTGCCACGCAACTGCTCACGTTCTTTGTGATCCAGCGCCTGCCATTCCTCCGGTGTCAGGCCGCACAGCGAGCCGCAGGAGGCGAGGCCGATGGTCCACAGTCCGGCGTTGAGGCCTGCTTGCAACAGCCGGGGTTCGCCGCTGACCAGTACGCAACCGTCCAGGCTGTCGACCTTCAAATCCATCAAGGCCTGCCAGCACGCGTTCGGGGCGGGCCACGGATTGATTGTTGCCGAATGTTGCGCGGGTTTGATCCAGGCCGGCAGGGCGGCTGACAAGGGTTGCGCGAGGGCAGGGGACAATTCGTCCAGCCAGGCACAGGGAATCTGCTGGCGTTGCAAACTGCGTAAGCTCTCCAGAGCGCCCGGGGTGGGAGCAGCGTGCTCAGGCAGCGCGATGCTCTGGCGTCGTGCGCCACCACCGAAATCCACCAGGCAGCCGCTGAGCCCGAACAGTACGGCGGTCAGGCTGGGCGCGGCGACGGGCAAGGTTTCGGCGTGAGTCATGGCAACGTCCCTGAAATAAACCCTAAGGCTAGGGGCGGTCGATGACAGTTGGATGACAATCAGGCGCAGGAGAATGCGGGAATATTCCTACAGTCAGCTGCATCGCTGCACTGCCCAAATTGCCTTTTACGCTTATACTAGCGGCCTTAACGCTTGGGCTCCGAAGCCTTCGCCAGTATCAAATCCAAGGAGTTTTTCTATGCGCTGGAGCCATCCGCTCGCTCAGCTAAGTGTATGTGCCGGCCTGTTGCTGGCGCCGTTTGCCAGTCAGGCGGCAACAGAAGAAGACCCTTGGGAAAGCGTTAACCGGCCGATTTTCCAGTTCAACGATTTCCTTGATACCTACGCGCTGAAGCCGTTGGCGCAGGGCTATCAATACGTCACACCGCAATTTGTCGAAGACGGCATTCACAACATGTTCCGCAACGTCGGTGACGTCACCAACCTGGCGAACAACCTCCTGCAGGCCAAACCGGCTGCCGCTGGCGTCGATACCGCACGACTGATTTTCAACACCACGTTCGGCCTGCTCGGCTTCTTCGACGTTGGCACCCACATGGGCCTCAATCGCAGCGACGAAGATTTCGGCCAGACCCTCGGCTACTGGGGCGTGGGCAGTGGCCCATACGTGATGCTGCCGCTGATGGGCCCGAGTACCCTGCGTGACGCGCCGTCCAAGTACGTCGACGGCTTCACCGGCCCGTACCGTTACATCGACCACGTGCCGACGCGTAACTCGATTTTCGGCCTGAACATCGTCGACACCCGCGCCGGCCTGCTGTCGAGCGAGAAGCTGATCAGCGGCGACAAGTACACCTTTATCCGCAACGCCTACTTGCAGAACCGCGAGTTCAAGGTGAAGGACGGCCAGGTCGAAGACGATTTCTGATTTCGGCCGCTGCACAGGAAGGCGACCCTCGGGTCGCCTTTTTTGTCGGTGCCAGCGCATCGCCCAGAGCCCGTGGGACCTTCCATCGGGTTACGCTGCGCGCCGTTCTTATAACTCTCGGTGCTTTGACAAACAAAGTCGCGAAGCGACCATCGGCGTACGCTTGAAACGCCCCGCGGATGGGAGTACCGTCTGCGCCTTAGAAGGGCACCTCTGGTGTAACCGCGTTTGGAGCCTATGCTCGAAACCGCTGTGCCAGAGAGGCTAGAAAGCGAATCCAGTAGTCTGCGCAGGGGCCAATGCTCCGCCAACTACGCCAACCTAATTCTGGCGCCGTTTGCCCACATGCCAAAAACCAGTGCCACGCTGCTGATAATCGATGATGACGAAGTAGTGCGCGCGAGTCTCGCGGCCTATTTGGAAGACAGTGGTTTCAGCGTCCTGCAGGCCGGCAACGGTCAACAGGGCCTTCAGGTATTCGAGCAAGACCAGCCCGACCTGGTCATCTGCGATCTGCGCATGCCGCAGATGGGCGGACTCGAACTCATCCGCCAGGTCACCGAGCTGTCACCGCAAACGCCGGTGATCGTGGTGTCGGGTGCCGGCGTGATGAACGACGCGGTCGAGGCCCTGCGCCTGGGGGCGGCGGATTACCTGATCAAGCCTCTCGAAGATCTGGCCGTGCTCGAGCACTCCGTGCGCCGGGCCCTGGATCGTGCACGGCTGCTGCTGGAAAACCAGCGCTACCGCGAGAAGCTGGAAAAGGCCAACCGCGAACTCGAAGCCAGCCTGAACCTGCTCCAGGAAGACCAGAACGCCGGTCGCCAGGTACAGATGAACATGCTGCCGGAAAGCCCGTGGCGCATTGACGAATTCAGCTTCGCCCACCAGATCATCCCGTCGCTGTATCTGTCGGGGGATTTTGTCGACTATTTCCGCGTCGACGAGCGCCGGGTTGCGTTTTACCTGGCGGATGTCTCGGGCCATGGCGCGTCTTCAGCCTTCGTGACAGTGCTGCTGAAGTTCATGACCACACGGTTGCTGTTCGAATCCAGGCGCAGCGGTACATTGCCTGAATTCAAGCCGTCGGAAGTGCTCGGTCATATCAACCGGGGGCTGATCAGCTGTAAGCTGGGTAAACACGTCACAATGGTCGGTGGAGTCATCGACGAGGAGACCGGTTTGTTGACCTATAGCATCGGCGGGCATCTGCCGTTGCCAGTGTTGTACACGCCAGACAGTGTTCGTTACCTCGAAGGGCGTGGTCTGCCGGTGGGCCTCTTCAATGAAGCCACCTACGAAGATCACGTGCTTGAGCTGCCGCCGTCGTTCAGCCTGACGCTGATGTCGGATGGCATTCTGGATCTTTTGCCAGAAGCTACGCTCAAAGAAAAAGAAGCTGCTTTGCCCGAGCGGGTGAAGTTGGCGGGCGGCAGCCTGGATGGTCTGCGGCAAGTGTTTGGATTGGCCACGCTAGGGGAGATGCCGGATGATATCGCCCTGTTGGTGTTGAGCAGGAATCTTTAATGAGTACCGGTAGAATCCAGTTCGCCGAGCAGGACGGCACCTTCGTCCTGAAGTTCGTCGGTGAAGTTCGCCTGACCCTGTGTTCGGCGTTGGATGCGACTATCGAGAAAATCTTCACGGCGTTGAATTTCAACGCGATCGTGATCGATTTGACCGAAACCCGCAGCATTGACAGCACGACGTTGGGCCTGCTGGCCAAACTGTCGATCCTGTCGCGCCAGAAGGTCGGCCTGCTGCCGACCGTCGTCACCACCCACGAAGACATCACCCGTCTGCTGCAATCGATGGGTTTCGAGCAGGTGTTCAACATCGTCAACCACCCGGTGCCTTGCCCGGAGTGCCTCGATGACCTGCCGGACCAGGACCAGTCGGAAGAAGTGGTGCGGATCAAGGTGCTCGAAGCGCACAAGATCCTCATGGGCCTGAACGACTCCAATCGTGAAGCGTTTCATGATCTGGTGAATGCGCTCGAAAGACATTGATGGCCCTGTGGCGAGGGAGCTTGCTCCCGCTGGGCTACGAAGCGGCCCCAGACAGGCGATGTGAGTTTTCCTGATTCACCGAGTCGGCAGCGTCTACGACTGCTGCGCAGCCGAGCGGGAGCAAGCACCCTCGCCACAGATGTTCACTGCCCCTCGCCATAGATGCTCACCGCAGTAGCGCGTACACAAAAAAGGGCGAACCCTCACAGGTTCGCCCTTTTTGCATTTCACATACTCAAATCACAGCTTGGCCTGCAACAGCGCCTCAAGCTTCTCCTGATCACGCGCGAACTGACGAATGCCCTCAGCCAGTTTCTCGGTGGCCATCGCGTCTTCGTTGGACAACCAGCGGAATTGCGCTTCGTTGAGGCTCAGACGGGCTTCGCCGGCATTGCCCGGCGCCAGTTTGCGCTCCAGCTTGCCGGTGTCGGCAGCCAGCTTGTCGATCAGATCCGGGCTGATGGTCAGGCGGTCGCAGCCGGCCAGTTGCTCGATCTGGTTGAGGTTGCGGAAGCTGGCGCCCATGACCACGGTCTTGTAGTCATTGGCCTTGTAGTAGTTGTAGATGCGCGTTACCGACTGTACGCCAGGATCGTCGGCACCGGTGTAGTCGTTGCCGTTGGCCTTCTTGTACCAGTCGTAGATGCGCCCCACGAACGGCGAAATCAGGAACACCCCGGCATCGGCGCACGCGGCAGCCTGTGCGAAGGAGAACAGCAGGGTCAGGTTGGTCTGGATGCCTTCCTTCTCGAGGATCTCGGCAGCGCGGATGCCTTCCCAGGTCGAGGCGATCTTGATCAGTACACGATCGCGGCCGATGCCGGCCTTGTCGTACAGTTCGATCAGGCGATGCGCACGTTTGAGGATGGCCTCCTGGTCGAACGACAGGCGCGCATCCACTTCGGTGGAGATACGGCCCGGAATCACCTTGAGAATTTCCTGACCGACCGCGACGCCAAAACGATCGCTGGCCAGGCCGACATCGCCGCGGCAATCGCTGACGCAAGCGTTCAGCAGCTCGGCATAGCCCGGGATCGCTGCGGCCTTGAGCAGCAGGGAAGGGTTGGTGGTGGCGTCGACCGGCTTGACCCGGGCGATCGCTTCGAAGTCGCCGGTGTCGGCAACGACGGTAGTGAACTGTTTGAGTTGTTCCAGCTTGGAAGTCATGGGCGTGCTCTATCCTATGGGTCTGATGACATTACCCGAGCGCTGACAGCCACTCAAGGGTGTGTACGTGGATCGATGGCCCCTGCGGCAACAACCTGAAAACGATTGTTTGAAAGGCGGGGCGCGGTGTCGATGAATACGATGCCAAAACCGCCCACAGGTTCAAAGCGACCGACCTGTGAACAGGTCGGTCGCCCAAGGCGCTACTCGGCGTTTAACAGCGGCTCGACCGACAGCCGTGCCGGTTTCGCCTGACCGTCGGAGGTCAGCAAGCCAAAATTCTGCTCGCGTTCGTTACTGCCCGTGGCGCTGTTTCTCCACTCGTAGATAGAGGTCAACGGAATATTCAGCCGTTTAACGTCCGTGATAAATGCGTTGATCCTGGTCGCTTGCCCTTCGGGGCCACCGTTGGACGCGAGCGCGGAAACCCCCCACTCACTGATGACGCCCGGCAGATTGAAGTTCTGCTGGATGAATGTCTGTGCGTTGCTGATCTGGGTGGCGGTCATGCCATACGGGTGGTAGGAGACGGCGTTCAGGCATTTAGGGTGTTCGCTGACGATGCGTTTCAGCGCAACGGTCGAGGCCGAGGCGGCGCTCGGTGCCCGGGCAAAGCCGAAACCGACTCGCGGCGCCAGCTGAGGCTGAGCTTCCAGCGCTTTACACATACCCGCCATGAACGGCACGAAGGTGGTGTCGAAGTTGCCCGTTGGCCAGTAGGTTGCCAGGTCTGGCTCATTCCAGATCTCGATTGCCACCAATTGCGCGCTGTAGGACTTTTCCAGTCCGCTCACGGCGTTGGCAAACTTACCGCCGGCTGCGTCGAGTTCAGTGGGCGAAGTGGCGGGCAGTGCCTTGATTGCGCGCACTGTAAGTAGCACGGGCAACCCGGCTGAGCCGGCGGCGGCGAAAGCATCGCTGACCTGCTTCTGGTAGGTCTGGGCGGTCAGGCTGTCGCTCCACACGCCGAAGCGCACGAAGCTGAAGCCGGCCGCCTTGATTTGGGCGGCATCGGCGGCGGTGAAGCTCTGGATCTTGACCTGAACACCGATGGTTTTTGCTGGAAGGTTAGGGAACAGCTCACTGGCGTGAACCTGGCTGGTTGCACCGAGCGCCATCAGGGCGAGGGCGCCGAGTTTATTCAGATGTGCTGATTTCATGTCTGCTCTCCCGGAGAGAATGACAACTACGAATAATGGATCCCGTTACTCAATTTTCGATAAGGGTGATGGCACTTAGTGCGTGAATGTTATTTTTTGTCAGGAAAAACGCAGCTGAAAATCACAGTTATTTTTAGTCCGCTAATTGTGGTTGGGGCGGCTTAAAACGCTGTGGTACTTAATGTCCTGTACTAACAGGGCGAAGCTATTTCTGAGTGCAGGAAAGTCGCGAGGGTTCATTAACTTGTGCGGCATGTTGGCTGTTTGATATTACACAGGAAAGCAAGACTTGTTCAAAAAGATCCTCGTTGTCTGCGTGGGCAATATATGCCGAAGTCCGACGGCTGAACTACTGCTGCGCAACGCGCTGGGCCCGTCGGCCATCACGGTGTCCTCCGCCGGCCTCTCCGCCCGCGTGGGCGAGGGCGTTGAGCCTTCGGCGCGGCAGGTGCTCGAAGACCACGGGCATTGCGCCGAAGCGTTCAAGGCGCGGCAGCTGACTTCGGACATCGTCAATGACTCGGATCTGATTCTGGTCATGGAAAAGAAGCATGTCGATCAAGTGCTGAAGATTGCCTCGCACGCCAGGGGCAAAGTGTTTTTGCTCGGTAAATGGCAGAGCGAGCGCGAAATACACGACCCGTATCGTCAAGGCAAGGCCGCTTTTATTCATGCCCACGCATTGATTGAGGATGCTGTTAGTTCATGGGCAAAGCGTCTCGGGCATTGACCAATATTCTTCAGAACAGTGAATGGTAAGAACAGACTTATGCAGTTACCGTCCGTAATCGGCAACCGTGACAACGATCAAGACAGTATTGATCTGATGGGCATCTTTGGCAGTCTAATTGACCAGAAATGGCTGATCGGCGCGCTCACCGGTGCCTTCATGGTCACCGGCGTCGCCTATGCGGTTCTGGCCACCCCGGTCTACCTGGCCAACGCACTGGTGCAGGTCGAACCGAAAAAGAACGACATGCTCGGTTTTTCCGACCTCAACAGCATGCTCGGTGGGCAATCGCCGTCGGTGACCGAAATCGGCATCATCAAGTCTCGCGCGGTGATTGGTAAAACCGTTGACGACCTGCGCCTGGACATCGACGTCACGCCCAACACGTTCCCGTTGATCGGCGGCTTTCTTTCGCGTCGCTATCGCGGCGACAGTGAGACCAGCGTCGCGCCGCCGCGTTTGGGCCTGAACAGCTACGCCTGGGGCGGCGAGCGCCTGCAGTTCAGCCGGCTCGAACTGCCGAAAGACCTGCTCGGCAAGAAACTCACGCTGATCGCCGGCGAGCAGCAGCGCTTCCAGCTGTTCGATGAAAACGACAACCTGCTCGTTGAAGGCGTGGCGGGTGAAGCGTTTACCAACGACGGCGTAGAAGGGCAGATCGCTCAGTTGGCGGCCAATCCCGGCACACGTTTTCAGGTGGTGCGCAATCCGCGGATCGTGACCATTCAGGGTTATCAGGACGCGCTGGACATTTCCGAGCAAGGCAAGGAATCGGGGATCATTCGTCTGGCGCTGGCCAGCTCGGACGCCGCCGAAGCAGTGAAAATCCTTAACAAGATTGCCGCTCTGTACGTCGAGCAGAACGTGCGTCGCACCTCGGCGGAAGCGGCGCAGAGCCTGGCGTTTCTGCAAAGCCAACTGCCCCAGGTCAAACGCGATCTGGCCAAGGCCAGCGATGCCTTGAACGCCTACCAGACCCACGGCAAGACCGTGAACATCTCGCTGGAAACGCAATCGGTGCTCGGTCAGTCCGTGGCGCTTGAAACGCGGATTTCCGAGCTGAAAATGCAGCAGGCGGAACTCGATCGCAAGTTCACCAAACAGCACCCGGCCTACCGCGCGTTGATGACGCAGATTGGCGAGTTGACCCAGCAGCAGAAATCTCTTGAAGGCAAGGTTCAAGACTTGCCGGCCACCCAGCAGGAATTGCTCAACCTGACCCGCGACGTCGAAGTGGCCTCGCAGATCTACACGCAATTGCTGAACAAATCCCAGGAACTGGACATCGTGCGCGCCGGCGCCGTCGGTAACGTTCGTCTGGTCGATACCGCCGACGTCGACCTGACCAGCCCGATCAAACCGAAAAAACCGCTGATCGTGCTGATCGCCACATTCCTCGGTGCTTTTGTCGGCGTTGCCCTGGTATTGCTGCGCAAATCCCTCAGCCGTGGCCTGGAAGGTCCCGAGGCCATCGAGCAGTTGGGCTTGCCGGTGTACGCGTCGATTCCGTACAGCGCCTTGCAGGAAGAAGAGGACAGCAAAAAGGGCCGCGCGCGCGATGGTGTGGACAAGCCGGCGTACCTGCTGGCCCTGCGCAACCCGACGGATCTGTCGATCGAATCGATTCGCAGCCTGCGCACCTGTCTGCACTTCGCCGGGCTGGATTCGACCAACAACCGCATCATGATTTCCGGGCCGAGCCCACAGGTCGGCAAGACCTTCGTCTCTTCCAACCTCGCCGCGGTCATGGCCCTCAGTGGTCAGCGCGTGGTGCTGATCGATGCCGACATGCGCAAAGGTCATTTGCACAAGACCCTCGACACGCCGATTGCCAACGGTCTGTCCGACCTGCTGGTCAAGCGCTGCACCCTTGAGCAGGCGATCAATAAAGTCGAAGTCGACAACCTGCACTTCATCAGCCGTGGGCAGGTCCCGCCCAATCCGTCCGAGCTGTTGATGCACGCCAACTTCCGCGAGCTGCTGGCGCAACTCAGCGACCTCTACGACCTGGTGATCATCGACACGCCGCCGCTGCTGGCGGTGACCGACGCCGCCATCGTCGGCCGCGAAGCCGGCATCAGCCTGATCGTCACCCGTTTCGGCGTGAACCCGGCCAAAGAGATCGAGCTGACCATTCGCCGCTTCGCGCAAAACGGCATTGAGTTGAAAGGCGCGGTGTTCAACGGCGTCGAGAAGCGTGCGGCCAGCTATTACGGCGGCAACGGCTATTACAACTACGAATATGCGTCCGACAAAGCCTGACTGTCAGCGATTGTTTTTTTTCCTGTTTGAAGTGGGTGAGTTGTGAAAAAAATATTGCACGTGGCAGAGACGATCAAAGGTGGCGTCGCGACGGTCATCCGCACCATTTCGGCCTCGCCGGAAGGTGACGCGGCGAAGTATGAGATGGTTTATCTGGTCCCCGAGGACCAGGCCAGGGAGCTGCACGGCATCGCGCCGCAACAGATCCGTACTTTTCCACGCAGTGGCCGCAATGTGCCGTCGCTGTTGCGTTTTGCCTGGCGACTGACCCAGGTGATGCTCAAGGAAAAGCCCGATGTGGTGCATTTGCACAGCACGTTTTCCGGGGTGATCGGCCGTTGCGTGTGCGTGCTGTTACGGCCCTGGCGCAAACCGAAAATCGTCTACTGCCCGCACGCGTTTTCATTTCTGATGGAAAGCTCGCCGATCAAGCAGAAAGCGTATGCGTGGATCGAGCGGGTGCTGCAAAAAGTCACCGACGTGATCATCTGCGTCAGCCAGTACGAGCTGGATAAAGCCGCACGGTTCGGCATCGAGCGCAAGCGCATGAAGCTGATCTACAACGGCATTCATCATAAGGATGACGCGCCGAAAGCCACCGGCAGCGAGCCGATTCATCTGTTGTTCGTCGGCCGCCTCGACTACCAGAAAGGTTTCGACGTGCTGCTCAAGGCCTACGCCAAGGTCAACCGCAACGACCTGAAATTGACGGTGGTCGGCAGTGCGGTCAACGAGGACTCGGTCGAATGTCCGCCCATGGACTCGGTTGAATACTTGCCGTGGGTCACGCCAAGCGAAGTGCAGGCGCTGTATCAGAAAGCCGACGCGCTGATCGTGCCCAGTCGCTGGGAAGGCTTTGCCATGGTCCCGCTCGAAGGCATGGCCATGGGCTTGCCGGTGATTGCCAGCAACTGCACCTCGCTGCCTGAACTGGTCACCAACGAAGTGTCCGGCTATGTCTTTCCGTCCGGTGACCACCAGGCGCTGGCCGATGTGCTGACGATCATCCAGAAGCCACGCCTGCTCGACCTCGGCAACGAAGGCCGCAGCATCGTGCGCGAGCGCTTCAGTGCCGCGCTGATGATCCGCCAGACCTACGACTTGTATCGCGCTCCCACTTATTAAGTAGAACTCAAGCTTATGAACGTAACGATTTTGCATGGCTACAGTGCGTCCAACTCTGGTGACGGCTTGCTCGTCGATCTGGCGATTGCCCTGGTGCAGCGCAATTTTGGTGAGGACACTTCGATCAATGTCGTGGCCTCCGATCCGGACTCTTTCAGTTACCTGCCGCACCCGCGCTTCGACGCGCCAGTGATGGCGGCCAAGGGACTGGGCCGGGTCAAGCAAGCGGTGTTCCTCAATCAGTCCTATGCCGGGCTCGCCGAACTGCTGAAAAAAACCGACCTGATCGTGGGTGTCGGCGGCGGCTACATGCGCTCCAAAAGCGCTTTCGAACACATCAAGTTAAAGCTCGGTCACGCCAAGCAACTGGAGACGGCGATTCTCAGCAAAGTGCCGTCGGTGTATTTGCCGCAAAGCATCGGTCCGTTCCACGGCGAGAGCAGCAAGATCGTTGAACACTACGCCGGTGCCGACGCTGTGTTTGTGCGCGACAACCGTTCTTCGGCGATCTTCGATGCCTGTGAAAATGTCTATCGCGCGCCGGATCTGGCAGTGCAGTCGCTGGCGAGCAAGATCCTCGCGCAACCGAAATTCACCCGCTGCGCCGCCTCGCCGGCCACGGTCTGCGTGGTGCTGCGCAAGCCACCGGAGTGGAGCAAGGAAAAGAAGCTCGCCTATGTCGCCAATCTCAAGCTGTTACTGCAGCGCCTGAAGAACAAAAGCAAAGTGGTCTGCGCCGTGCAGAGTGCTGTGCGCGGCAACGATGACGGGGCGTTCTATCGCGAGTTGGGTATTACCGAAGACCTGTTGTCACTGAAGGCGACCATCGCCAAATACCAACCGGATCTGGTGATTTCCGTGCGCTTGCACGGTGCGATCGAATCGCTGCTCTCCGGCGTGCCGGCGTATCACATCAGCTACGAGCGCAAGGGTTTTGGCGCGTATCAGGACATGGGCGTGGAAGACTGGGTGATCAATGGCGGCGACATCGATGTCGACACCATCATCAACACGGTTTACAAGCCCAACGCATTGTCTGATTTCGGCCAGCGCCTGACCGACACCTGCCGTGAGATCGAGGCGAAGACCGTGGCCATGGACGAGATCATCAAGGGTGTCATTCGATGATATTTCGGCTGTTGCTTCGCGGCGGAGCCTTGGCCGCGAAGTTCTTGCTGGTGCTGGCGATCACTCATTACCTCGGTTATGAGGCGCTGGGTTTTTACGGCGTGGTGGTCGCGGCGTCGCTGATCGCTTCGAAGTTTTACAGTGTGGGTTTCAGTTCCGAGATCAATCGGCTGATCAGCGTGGGTGGCAGTTCCCGTCGCGTGGTCGACAAAGTCCTGCTGCTGTACCTGGCGGTGGGGCTGCTGCTGTCGGTGGCGACGGTGCTGGTGTATTCGCTGTTCCAGCAGGTGGAAGCGGCGGCGTTGCTAATCCTTTGCGTGACCCTGGTGTTGCTCACCGAGCACCTGTCGTTCGAGATCAATTCCTTTGTGTTTTCCGCGCAAAAAGCCACGGCAGGGGCCTTGCTGTTCTTCATCAAGACTGGCCTCTGGGCGCTGTTGGCGGTGGGCGGGATGATGCTCGGTTGGGTCGCGGGCATCGCCAGTGTGTTGTGGCTGTGGGTGGTCGCCAACGTGTTGGTGATCGCGGTCGGTTACCTGATTGTGGTGAAGGTACACAAGGGCCGCGAAGCGGTGGCGCTGGACACCGCGACCGTGTGGAAAGCCGGGTTGCCGTTCTATCTCGGCACCGGGCTGATTGCCCTGAGTCAGTACGCCGAGCGCTTTCTGATCATCGATCTGGAACCCTACGCCAGCCTCGGCAAATACGTCTATGCGTGGTCGGCAGCGAACACTTTGCAGGCGTTGTCGTATGCGGTGGTGGCGGTGGTCGGCATTCCGGTGTTGGCCAAGCGTTTCCAGGCTGATCGGCAGGCGTTCACGGTCAAGCAACTCTTTATCAACAAGTGGGTGATGCGCTCGTTGGTCGTCTCGGCTGCGGTGGCGGTGGCGATTTATCTGTTCTTCAACGTGGTGCTCGATTATGTCGCCACCAGCGTCCCGCGTCCGGACAACGCAATCCTCGGCGTGCTGATCTTTTCCTTCGCCTTGCGCGCAATTGGCGACATCGTCTGGGGCGGCTTGATCGCTTCGAAAAACAGCCGGGTGTCGCTGGCCAGCGCGGCCCTCTGCCTGATGATTTCGGTGCCGGTCAGCTACCTGCTGATCAAGCATTACTCGATCTATGGCGCGGCGTGGGGCAATGTCTTTGCGATCGTCGTGCAACTGGCCGTGATTGCCCTGTTGACTCGCGTCACCGGCGCGAAGAAGGCCGCGCTGTCATGGGCCTGAAGCTGCCGTGCATCGAGTTTCGTGGGCGCAGACTCGATTCGTCCATTTCGTTCCTGATCCTGTTCACCGGGCTGTTTCTGTCGGTGGCAATGCCACTGCTGGTACCCCGCGATCCGGGCCCGGACGCGATGACCTTGTGGTCGTCCTACGCGCGCGCCGACAACTGCAATTTCTGGAACCCATTCTCGCCGGATCGCTCGTCCTACGAGTGTTCGGCGTTCCTGCTGCGGCCCACCGGGATCAACCTGACCAATGCCTGGGCCTACGGCATGTTCTGCAATTTCTTCCTCACGGCGATTCCGGTGATTGTCTTTCGGCGCATGCCGCTGACGATCTTCGGCACCCTGTGCCTGTGGGGCGTTGTGCGTTCGTTTTTCCTCGAGAACCTGACCAAGGAAATTATCGTTTCGGTGGCGGTGCTGAGCATTTTGCTCAGCTCGTTGACACGTAAATATCGCGGCGGTTTTTTCCTCTCAGCGGTGATTTACGGCGTGTTGATCCGCCCCTACTGGATTCTGTTTTCGCTGTCGTGGGTCGGCGTCTGCGTGATGAAAAAATACGTGTCGCGCTTCACCTTCTTTCTGATGCTGTTCCTGTTTTACCTGGCGGTGGCGATGGCAATTCAGGTGGCGCTGGGCTTTCCGGTGTCGTCGATTCGCGCCAGCAACAACGAGCTGCGCACGGCGGGCGAGGAGGGCTCCAAGTCGCTGATCGTCTCGTGGCTCAGCGGTAGCGACTTCGTCTCGCAGGCGCTGGACTCGATGATCATCTTCTTTCGCCTGTCGTTCCCGGTGGAGCTGATTCTGCTGTCCGGGCCGGGGCAGGTGATCTTCGTTGCGCTGATGATCATGACCGCGCTGCTGCTGTTCAAAGTCATCACTTCGACCGATTACAAGGGCGCGCCGATCCAGACCAAACCCAAGGAGCTGATTGCGATTCCGTTGGCGTTTCTGCTGGTGCAGGGCTTGTTCGAGCCAGACTTCGGCTCCTTCGCCCGGCACTTCTCGATGGTGGTGCCGGTGTTGTTCGTTGGCCTGGGATTGATGCTGCGCGCGAACAAACCGGCGCAGGTCGAATCACGAATTCTCACTTAAGGCAGGTGCTCTATGTCGAGCAAGAACAAATCCCTGGAAATCGAAACCCTGCGCGGCCTGGCG
This sequence comes from Pseudomonas sp. SWRI99, assembly GCF_014270125.1. NCBI lineage: Bacteria > Pseudomonadati > Pseudomonadota > Gammaproteobacteria > Pseudomonadales > Pseudomonadaceae > Pseudomonas > Pseudomonas sp. SWRI99. The sequence continues at coordinate 35,311 of NZ_JABWQR010000029.1, forward strand.
TGCCTGCTGCTGGTGCTCTATCACGTCATCGGTCCGCTGGGCGGCGGCTTGAAGATCGACATCGGCTCGCCGTTTCGGGTGCTCGCCGATTCGATGGTGTATGTGCGCATGCCGCTGTTCACGTTCATTTCCGGGTACATCTATTCGATCTACAAGATTCGCGGCAATGACTTTTCTGCGTTTTTCAGCGGCAAGGTGCGGCGCTTGATCGTGCCGCTGTTTTGCGTCGGTGTGCCGTTCTCGGTGTTGCAAGCGGTGGGGCCGGGGGTGAACAAAGACGTCGGCGTGATCGATGCACTGTTGTCGTTCTGGGTGCCGATCAACCACTTCTGGTTTTTGCAGGCGGTGTTCATCATTTTCATGTTCGTCGGCCTGCTGGAGTGGCGCGGCCTGCTGCGTTCGGCGACGCGGCTGTATGGGCTGTTTGCATTTGCAGCTGTGTTGTTTTTGCTGCCGCCGTTGCCGCTGGATGCGTTTGGCATCAATGGCGCGATTTACCTGCTGCCATTTTTTGTCGCGGGGATGATCGGCCAGAAAAACGTCGAGCGCTTGAAACGCACGTTCAAAGTCAGCGGGCCACTGCTGTTTGTGGTGATCTCGCTGACGCTGCTGTACGTGGCGGCGATGGATCGCGAGTTGATTGTCGACCGTCGCAGTGTGGTCGGGCTGATTGTGGGTTGTGTGTCGTGCATCGCCTTGTTGTCCAGTGACATGCGTTCCAGAGCGCTCACCTGGCTGGGCGGTTATTCTTATGCGATTTTTCTGTTTCACGTGCTGTTCGCCGCGACCTCGCGGTTTGTGCTCGGGCGCCTGGGCGTTAAGGATGAAAGCCTGTTGGTGCTGGGCGGCTGGAGTTGTGGCTTGCTCGGGCCGGTGGTGTTGGCGATGGTGTTCAGTCGGTTCAATTTCACCTCCGTGTTGTTCCTCGGAGAGCGCGCGGCGAAGCAGAAACCGCCAACAATCGTGACGCCTGTTGTGCAGACGCAAAACAGCTGAACACTGTTCCATGCTGTACACAAAACCCCTGTAGGAGTGAGCCTGCTCGCGATAGCGTCATCATTGCCAACATTGATGTTGGCTAATCCACCGCTATCGCGAGCAGGCTCACTCCTACAGTGATTTGTGTACGACAGAAGTCCCGACAGAGGGCATCACAGACAAAGGAAATTTCGAATGTTGCCAGTAGACGCCCCTCAACCAGTCGCTGCCTCGGTCATAGAGGTGGGCGATGCCCGCGAGCGGTTTGCGCAGTGGCGCGAGGGCAAGGCCGGCAAGGTCTTGTCGGTCTCGGTGATCGGCGACAGCTACACCGCCGGGCAGGATTTCTACCTGAACAAACTGGTGCAGCGAGTGGCTGGCGAAGTGGGTTTCGCCGGCCCCGGTTACGTCGGATTCAACCACGGCGCGGCGCTGGGCGGCACGCACTTCAAATACACCCGCAGCAGCGACAAATACTTCGGTGGTGGCTGGAAAGTTTCCGACCTCGGCCAGGCCAGTCCTGACAGTCGCACGGTGACAGGTAAGCCCGGTGCATGGGTGCAGATTGATGCCAGTCCGACCCCCGCGATCGACACCACCGTCACCCAGGCGAAATTGCTCTATCTGGGCAACGGCCAAAGCAACGAAGTCCGTTATCGCTGGACGCCCTCGCAAGACTGGCGGCCCTTGCAGCTTGAAGGCTCGGGCGTTCAGGAAGTTACGCTGCCCGGCGCACCTCCGGCCGCCGACTGGTCATTCAAACTGGAAGTGATCAAAGGCGCGCCGACGTTATTCGGCCTGTGGATGGCTAACGATCAGAAGGGTGTGCGGGTGTCGAAACTGGCGGCCTCCGGCGCGGCCTCCGCTGACTTCTATCATCAGGACCCAGCGTGGCAAGCGCAGTGGAAATCCGTCGTGTCGAAGATCCCGGCCGACGTCTATCTGATCATGCTTGGCGGCAATGACCAGGGTTTTGGCGTCAAGCCAGCGCAGTATCTGCAGAACGTTCAGGGGCTGGTCGCGATGCTGCGCGAGATCCAGCCGGCGGCGAGTATTAACCTGATCATGCGTCAGGACACCACGCGCTCCAGCGCCTATCCGATGTCGGCGTATGCGCAGGTACTCGAACCCTGGGCGCGCGAGCAGCATTTGGGTTACGCCAACCTGCAATGTGCGTTTGGTCCCGACGTTAAACGCTACGCTGCGGCAATGATCGGTCCGGACAAGATTCATCCATTGCCGGCCACGGGCGGCAAGGTGATTGCCGATTATTTTTATGCCTGGATCTTGGGGCACGATCCTGAGTGCGGTGCTGCCCCACGCTGATGTGGGGGCACGGTGATCGTTCCCACGCTCTGCGTGGGAATGCCGCCCGGGACGCTCCGCGTCCCATCATTTCGCAGGGGCGAAGTTATCGATTTGATCGAGCAGTTCGTCGAGCTTCTGCGGCATTAACCGCGTATCACAACGAGTTTCCACGTTGATGATAATCGCCGGGTCGTTACAGCACAGGCGCACGCGAAAGCGCCAGTCGCTGAAAATCACTTTCAGCCCATCGCGGTCATCCATTTCCAGCGCCTGCTCGCCATACAGTTGCTTCAGGTGAGCGAGCAGGGGATAGGGATCGCGCATCGGTCGGCGGATATCGCCGGACGCGGGAAACACGCCGATGCGCTCGACCAGCAGAATCGTGCCCAGCCAGGATTCATTGGCGCTGGGCAACGGTTGATGGCGGGACAACCAGCTCATCACCCCGAGGTTGTCCACCTCACGTTCAATCTCTGTCGAATGTTGTGCAATGTTCATGGTTGTCCGCCTGTTGTGAGTGAAAGCCGTCTCAGCGGCCCTTGAGGTACACGTTCTCGTAGCAGAAATTGGTCGCTTGCAGATAACCCTCGGCGTCGCCGCAGTCAAAGCGCAGGCCCTTGAATTTGTAGGCCAGCACGCAACCGTTCTGCGCCTGTTTCATCAGCGCGTCGGTGATCTGGATCTCGCCGCCCTTGCCCGGTTGGGTGTCGGCGATCAGGTCGAAAATGTCTGGCGTCAGGATGTAGCGACCGATGATCGCCAGGTTCGACGGGGCGTCTTGCGGCGCCGGTTTTTCCACCATGTTGTTGACCCGGTAAATACCGTCGGAAATCAACTCGCCGGCGATCACCCCGTACTTGTGGGTCTGGTCCGCCGGGACTTCCTGGATGGCAACGATCGAGCAGCGGAATTTCTTGTACAGCTGGATCATCTGGGTCAGCACGCCATCGCCTTCCAGGTTCAGGCAGAGGTCATCGGCCAGCACCACGGCGAAGGGTTCGTCACCGATCAACGGGCGACCGCTGAGAATGGCGTGGCCCAGGCCCTTCATTTCCACTTGGCGGGTATACGAAAAGGTGCAGGTATCGATCAGCTCACGGGTGCCGGCGAGAAATTTCTCTTTTTCGGTGCCGCGGATCTGGTGTTCGAGTTCGTAGCTGATGTCGAAATGGTCTTCCAGCGCACGCTTGCCGCGACCGGTGACGATGGCCATGTGTTGCAGGCCGGCGTCCCGCGCTTCTTCAACGGCGTATTCGATCAATGGCTTATTGACGATCGGCAGCATCTCTTTCGGCATGGCTTTGGTGGCCGGCAGAAAACGCGTGCCATAACCGGCAGCGGGGAACAAACATTTACGAATCATAAAAACATCCTGGACAGTCATGGAACACAGGCGACGGTTGCAAGCCGAAAGAACCGGCTGCAAGTTATCAATGATGATTGAAGGACTACTTTAATACAGTAGCCAGGTTGTTAATGGCAATGCGCAGTCGCGGTTAAATGCTGCAATGTTATGCGATGTCGGTCAGAGCATTATTAGTTATTTTTAGTCGGCATCTGCTAATAGTGGTAAGTGCGCAGGGAGTGCTAATAAGTATCCGCCAACAGAGTTTGACCCGGAAAAATATTTATTACCAGTGGTTGAACTAATTTTGTTAAAGGTTGTTGTCGCCTTGTTTATGTGGACTGCCACACACATTCACTGCATGAGGCTTGACACGCTACCGGGTACTTATCAATGACGGACCGCGCTATGAAAATTCTGGTCACCGGGGGCGCCGGCTATATCGGCTCGCACACCACACTTGCACTGCTCGAAGCAGGTTATGAAGTTGTTGTTCTGGATAATCTTTGCAACAGCAGCGATGCGGCATTGCACGCCATCGAAGCCATCTGCGGCAAGAGCGCATGGATGATCCGCGGCGATGTCTGCGACCGTGCGCTGCTTGAGCGGATTTTTCGCGAGCACCGGATTGACGCAGTGCTGCATTTCGCCGGGCTCAAGGCGGTCGGCGAGAGCGTGCGCAAGCCGCTCGACTACTACGAAACCAACGTCGGCGGCAGTATCACGCTGTGCCAGGCGATGGCGGCGGCGGGGGTGTTTCGCCTGGTGTTCAGCTCTTCGGCGACGGTATACGGTGAGCCTGCGCAAATGCCGATCCGCGAGGATTTTCCCACGGGCAATCCCACCAATCCCTACGGGCAGTCCAAGCTGATCGTCGAGAACGTGCTGCGCGACCTGAGCCTGGCCGAGCCGCGCTGGAGCATTGCGCTGCTGCGCTACTTCAACCCGATCGGCGCCCACGCCAGCGGGCACATGGGTGAAGACCCCAACGGCATTCCCAATAACCTCGTGCCTTACATCAGCCAGGTTGCGGTCGGGAGCCTGCGCGAACTGTCGATCTTCGGCAACGACTACCCGACGGTCGATGGCACCGGCGTGCGCGATTACATCCACGTCGTCGATTTGGCCGACGGGCATTTGAAAGCCCTGCAATCGATCAGCGAGCGCAGCGGTATCCACACCTGGAATCTCGGCACGGGCGATGGCTACAGCGTGTTGCAAGTGCTGCATGCCTTCGAACAGGCCTGCGGCCGGCCGGTGCCGTATCGCATGATGCCGCGCCGTGCCGGTGACATTGCCGAGAGCTTTGCCGATGCCTCGAAAGCGGCGAAAGAGCTTGGCTGGAAAGCCACGCGCAGTTTGCAGGACATGGTCACTGATACTTGGCGCTGGCAGTCGAACCATCCCAACGGTTACGCGGGATGATGGCCAATTAGCCCAATGTTATTTTCAGTCAGGTTGTTAGATAACGTCGGGAAATTACACTGGCAATGCCTTTTGCAAGTCCGTAGATATAAACCTGCCGTTCGACTTTTATCAGTTGCGTAAGACTGTGAAAGAACAACGGATCTTGTTCGCGCTTGTGGCGGACTTGAACGCTACCAACTCTAACTCAGGCCGGTTTTTTAACAGGTCGAATGTTAGAAAGGAGTTGTTATGAAAAAAGTGATGGCAGTTGCCCTGTTGACGATGTTGAGCAACTGGGCTGCCGCCGCTGAAGCGCCGCTGACAGCGGTAACCAATGTAGGTGGCAGTGTGGCGGCTTCTCAAGCGCCCGCTGCCAGTACTGCAATGGTTGCCAGTGCTGTAGCGGCGTCCAACAGCGGTGGCAGTGCCAATGGCGGTACCACCGGTACGACGGGTACCACCGGTACAACCGGCACGCATAACTAACAGGAACATTTGTTAGTGCAGTACAGGGTCGCCCGACGCAAGTCGGGTGACTTTGTTTTTGGATTCGCCCTTGAATAGCGTAGTGCCATTATGACTCGTAGTGTTTATCTTTTAATGTTGGCAAGTCTCGCTTTGCAAGGTTGCATGTTTTCCCCCGGTCAATACCTGAGCACCGGCAGCATCACCCGCCAGGGCGCCAGTGAAAGCAGCCGGGTCGAGCTGATTCCGATCACGCCCAAGCTGATTTCCATGAACCGCGCCACGCAAAAGCGTGAGACGTTGCCGCCGGAATTGCTGGCGACCCCGGCCGAATACCGCATCGGCAACAACGATGTGTTGTACATCACGGTCTGGGACCACCCCGAGCTGACCGCCCCGTCCGGCGCGCAGCAACAGATCGATGCCAACGGCCGCCTGGTGCGCTCCGATGGGACGCTCTACTACCCGTTCATCAAGGAAGTCCAGGCCGCTGGCCGGACCATCCAGCAACTGCGTTCGGACATCGAGCAACGGCTGTCGGCGTTCATCGCCGAGCCGCAGGTGGATGTCGCGGTGTTGCGTTTTGCCAGCCAGAAAGTCGTGGTCACCGGTGCGGTCACCAAGGCCGGACCGCAGGCGATCTCGACCAACCCGCTGAGCGTGGTCGAGGCGCTTGGTTCCGCCGGAATCGACACCAACAATGCCGACTTGTCCGGGTTGCTGCTGACGCGTAACGGCCGTGTCTATCCGCTGAATCTGGACTCGCTCAACCAGCAGGATTCCGAGTTGCAGAATGTCTTCCTCAAAGGCGGCGATCAGCTGTATCTGCCGTACAACGACAACAAACGCATCTACGTCATGGGCGAGGTCAACCAACCACGTGCCCTGAGTTTCAAGACGGCGACGATGAACCTTTCCGATGTGCTCGGTTCGGTCGGCGGTTTGAGCCAGACCACCTCCAACGGCAACGCCGTGTACGTCATTCGCGGGGTGGAAAACCTTGATGTCGAACCGGCGAAGATCTACCAGCTCGAAGCCGAATCGCCGACCGCCATGGCACTCGCCTCGCACTTCCAGGTTCGCCCGCAGGACGTTGTGTATGTCGGCCCGGCCAACGTGACGCGCTGGAACCGCTTCATCAGCCAGTTGGTGCCGTCGGCGTCGATTGTCGGTACCGGGGCTTCCGCTGCGAAGAACTGGAGCGAATACAGTAACAACAGCAAATAAGGCCGCCCGACTGTGAACACTTTGAAAGCGGGCGTCTGCCTGATGGCGGCCTTATTGCTGTGCGGCTGTAATCCGTTGATGAGCGCGTCCTTGAACAACCTCAAGGCCGCGGCCGTCGGTCCGGACGAAGTAGAGGTGAGCCCCGCCGAAGTGGCCGGGGTCAACTATCCGCAACTGAAACTGACCACGCCGTCCGGCTCCGGGGTACTGGCGCTGGTACGCGAGCGTGAGGACCTGCAGTTCTGGGTCGCGTCCGGCAAACAGGTGTTGCTACTGCGTAACGGCCTCGCCGTACGCAGTATCGGCCTGGGCCTGGAAGGTGATCTGGACGGCACGCGGCTGGCCGATGACGCGCCGTTCAAACACGGCCTGCACCACGTCGCCGATGGTTTTGCCACACGGCGCTGGATCGACCTGTACAAAGGCCAGGAAGTCGGCGTGATGGTCAACAGCCGCTTTTCGCGCCGCTCGACTGAGACCCTGAATATTCTCGGCAAGGCCTACAGCGTGCTGCGTATCGACGAGCAGATTGACGCCCCGGCCATCGGCCTGCGCGCGACCAATCGTTACTGGGTCGATCCGCGTGACGGTTTCATCGTGCAGAGCGAGCAGCAACTGACCTCGCAACTGCGCGTGAAAATCGTACAGCTGACGCCTGATCGCAGGCACCTGCCGTGAAGCGCCTCGGTTATTTAGCGTTGTGCCTGATGCTGCTGAGCGGCACGGGTCACGCAGCCGTCACCGTTTCCGGCGATGTCGCCAACCCCGGGGCGATCGAGTTGCCACCCGGCGGGCGCTTGCTCGATGTGATCAGCGAGGCTGTGCCCAATGCCGAAGGGTATTGGCTGGCAGGCGTGTTGCTGCGCAAATCGCTGGTGGAGCAGCAGACGCGGCTTAAGGTTGGCGTGTTGTTTGATCTCGACGTGTTGCAGCGCATGGCCACGCTGTTCGACCGGCCGAGCAGGGCGGCGCTGGCGCAGCGGATGGCCGAAGAAGTTCGTCAGATGCCAGTGACCGGACGGCAGATCGCTGACCTCGATCCGGTGGCGCTGGAAGTCGGTTTCGCCCGCAACATTCGTCTCGACGATGGCGATCGCCTGATCTACCCCAAACGCGTCGACGAGGTCGAAGTGTTGGGCGCTGTCGCCGAGCCTTGCCACCTGCCGTATCAGCCGTTGCAGGAGGCCCGTGAATACCTGCAAGGCTGCACGATTCTGGCCGACGCCGAAGCCGACTACCTGTGGTTGATTCAGCCCAACGGCGTTTCGCGGCGCGTAGGCATTGCGCACTGGAATCGCGAGAGTGGGCAGTTTCCGGTGGCCGGCAGCAAGATTCTGGTACCGCTTAAAAATGATGATCTAGATCCGCCTCTTCCTGAACTGAATCAGCAGTTGGCCGAATTCATTGCCACGCAGCTGGCCGAGGTGGTTCGTTGAAGTTACGTTTTGCAGCTGTGTTGTTATTGCCTTGCGGTCTGGCTCATGCCGAGCCGCGCATTACCCAGAATGACTTCGGTGGCGCCGGTCTGCTGCAGACGCCGACCGCACGCATGGCCCCGGCCGGCGAGTTGAGCGTCAACGCCAACCGCACCGACCCTTACAGTCGCTACAGCGTGTCGTTGCAGCCGCTGGACTGGCTCGAAGGCTCGTTTCGCTACACCGCGATCACCAACCGGCCTTACGGCTCGGAGGCCCTGAGCGGCAGCCAAAGCTATAAGGACAAGGCGGTTGATGCCAAAGTCCGGCTGTGGGAAGAAAGTCACTGGGCGCCGGAAGTGGCGCTGGGCTTCCGAGATATCGGTGGTACCGGTTTGTTTTCCAGTGAGTTTTTCGTCGCCAACAAGCGCTACGACAATTTCGATTTCAGCGCGGGCATCGCCTGGGGCTACATCGGCAACCGTGGCGACTTCGATAACCCGTTGGGCTTTGCCAGCGAGCGCTTCAAGACCCGCCCGGAAACCGAAGGCACCGGTGACGTCAATGCCGGTTCGTATTTTCGTGGCCGGCCGTCGTTCTTCGGCGGCGTGAGTTACCAGACGCCCTGGGATCGCCTGAGCCTGAAGCTTGAATTTGACGGCAACGATTACAAAAACGAACCGAAGGACAACGAGATCAAGCAGGACTCGCCGATCAACCTCGGCGCGGTGTTCAAGGTGACCGATTCGATCGATCTCAGTGCGGCGTGGGAACGTGGCAACACCGCGATGTTCGGTGTGACTTTCCACACCAACTTCGTCAGCCGCAAGGCGCCCGCCAAAACCTACGACCCCACGCCGGAACCGTTGCCGGCAAAAGCGCCGACCAAGACAATGGAGCAGGTCGACTGGGCTGACGTGTCCAAACGCTTGCAGCAGAATGCCGGTTACAAGGTCGAGCGCATCAGCCAGCGTGATTCCGAGCTGATCGTCTATGGCGAGCAGCAGCGTTATTTCCATTCGTCCAAGGCCGTCGGGCGGGCGAGCCGGATTCTTGATAACAGCGTCAACGACGACATCGACTGGTTCACCGTGGTCAACAAGCGCTACGACCTGCCGCTAGAAGAAACCAGCGTGCCGCGCCAGACCTTTCGCGAGGTGATCAACAACGAAGAGCCACTGCTGTCCCTGCACCGCACCACCGAGATCAACCCGGCGATGCCGCACAACGAAAAAACCCTCTACACCGAAGCGCCGCAGCATTTCAGTTATGGCGTGGGCTTGGGCTTCAAACAGAACGTCGGCGGCCCGGATGGCTTGCTCTATCAATTCAGTGCCGACGCCGATGCCGAGTATCGCTTCAATCGCAACACCTGGTGGAGCGGCTTGCTCAGCGCGAACCTGGCGAACAACTTCGACAAATTCAGCTATGACGCGCCGAGCGGTTTGCCCCGTGTGCGCACGGATTTGCGTCAGTACCTGACCACCTCCAATACCACCATGCCGTTATTTCAGGTCAGCCACGCCGAGCAGTTGGATAAAGACCTGTACGGCATGGTCTACGGCGGTTATCTGGAGTCGATGTTTGCCGGTGTCGGCGGTGAAGTGTTGTTCCGTCCGACCGGCGAACGCTGGTCGCTGGGGGCGGACATCAACTGGGTGCGTCAGCGCGATTTCGATCAGGGATTTGCCTTGCGCGACTACTCGGTGGTGACCGGGCACATCACTGGCTACACCGACCTGCCGTTCGACACGCTGGCTGCGGTCAGCGTTGGCCGCTACCTGGCCGGCGACTGGGGCACGACCGTGGACATTTCGCGGGAGTTCTTCAACGGCGTGCGTGTGGGGGCATGGGCGACGATCACCACGGCCAGCAGCGCCGAATATGGCGAAGGTAGCTTCGACAAAGGCCTCTACCTGTCGATCCCGTTCGACGAGATGATGAGCATGTCGACCATGCGCCGCGCCAACCTGGTCTGGGCCCCGCTGACTCGTGACGGCGGCGCGAGGCTCAATCGCAGCTATCAACTGCACTCGATGACCGATAGCCGGGAAGGGGACATGTTCTATCGCAACTTCGAGAAAATCACTGAGTAAGCGCCGGCCTCCCAAGCTCGACACAAAACCATTGCAGGAGCGAGCCTGCTAGCGATAGCGTCCGGTCAGTTGACATCTTGATGCCTGACACACCGCTTTCGCTGGCAAGCCAGCTCCCACAGGGTCTGCGTCACGCCGCAACTCTGGATCCAGCCCCAAAACCTGTGGGAGTGGGCTTGCTCACGAAGGCGCCGGCACATCCAACATCTCCATCGCCTGACCCACCGCTTTCGTGAGCAAGCTCACTCCCACATTGGCTATCTGTCTCAGCGAAAATTGCTGCTCAACCCCAAAACCCGGTGGAGCGGGCTTGCTCGCGAAGGCATTGGCACATTCAACATCTCCATTGCCTGGCCCACCGCTTTCGCTGGCAAGCCAGCTCCCACAGGGTCTTGCGTCACGCCGCAGATCCTGGCTATGACCTGAATCCCTGTGGGAGCGGGCTTGCCCGCGAAGGCATTGGCACATTTAACACCACCATCGCCTGACCCACCGCTTTCGTGAGCAGGCTCACTCCCACAGGGTTCGTACCTGTACTCGGTACCGGTTTACCCAAATCCCGCCCACAAAAAAGGGGACTTTCGTCCCCTTGCGACCCGAAGCACTGCGCCTCAGTAAATATCCTTCGACAGCAAGGTAAATGGCGTCTTCACCAGAATCTTCAGATCCAGCCACAACGACCAGCTGTTGATGTACTGCAGGTCAATCTCGACGCGCTTCTGCATCTTGTCCAGCGTGTCAGTCTCACCACGGCAGCCGCTGATTTGTGCAAGCCCGGTGATGCCCGGTTTAATCCGGTGACGCGCCATGTACGCGAGGATTTTCCCCGAGTAATAGTTGTTGTGTGCAACCGCATGAGGGCGCGGGCCGACCAAAGCCATGTGCCCTTGCAGCACGTTGAACAGTTGCGGCAACTCGTCCAGCGACGTGCGGCGGATGAAGCGGCCGACAGCGGTGATACGCGAGTCATTACGGCTGGCCTGCTTCACTTCGCGATCATCGTGAACACGCATCGAGCGAAACTTCCAGACCTTGATCACCTTGCCGTTCCAGCCATGCCGATCCTGCTTGAAGAACACCGGGCCGGGCGAGTTGATCTTCACCGCCAGGGCAATCAGCAGCAGTATGGGGCTCAGCGCGATGATCGCCAGGAACGCCACGGTCTTTTCCACCAGGCTTTTGCTCAACGCTGCGGTCGGACGGCTGGTCAGCGGACTTTCATTGAGGTAGATCGCCGGCAGACCATCCACTACTTTCACCGAGTGATTCAGCAGGGTCAGGCTGTTCAAGTCCGGGACCCACACCACATCGACGTTAGCACCCAGCAAATCGACATACATCGCTTCGATTTTCGCCGCTTCGCACAGCGGCAGGGTGATGTACAAGCGACGGATGTCATGCGCTTCGATCAGTTCCAGCAACTCGTCCTGCGCACCCACGACACGCGGTGCATCCGATGCGAGAAGCGGTGTGTCACCGTTGCTGACCAAACCGATCAGCGGCAGGTTTTCCAACTGGCTGAGTTTCCTCGCCAAGCCCAGTGCCAGTTCGCCGGTACCGACGATCAGGGTCCTGTGCTCGCTTTTCCGCGAACGCTGGTAGTACTTGGAAAACGCATGCAGCGGAGCGTACAGAAACGCCTGACCGAGGAAGCCGTAGACCGCCCAGCTCAGGATCACCTGGCGGGAAAACAACTCATCGGCTTGGCAGACAAAGGCGATGCACGCGAGTGCCGCCATGGTCATCGACCACCCCATGAACAGCCGACCCAGCCCGGTCAGGTAATTGTCACGTTTGCGATAAACACCGCTAAACGTGTAAGCCGGCACCGATGCCAGAACGGCCAGCGTTGCGCACATACGGTAGTAGAACGCGACCGTCCCGGTGTGCTGCTCGGCGAGTATGAACAACAGCGTTACCACAAAGCCCTGTGCCAGCGCCCATTGGCCCCAAAAGGTCAGTCCCTTGAGGCCCGTGCTTCGATTGATACTGAGAGAAAGATCCATACGATATCCCCAAAAGACGTCCATTCAGGTTTCAACAGTTGAAAACCGACTTGTTATGCAGACTTATTGTTTTTGTTCTAGCGAGTGTCCTGAGGTAACAACGTCGATATGTCGAACTGTCGTCAGTCAATAGACTAATTTATTGACGGGAAGGGTGTCTGACGAGTTCTAACAAGATGGCACAGTGCCAACTTTTTAATAATTAAATAGCTGAGCTGTTAGAAAAGGTCGTGGAGCGGGGGGTGAATAAAGGCAGTTGTATTTGTTACTGTTGGAGGGGTGGAGGCAGGTGGCTGGATAGTCAGGGGAGGTGAAGCCAACAGAGTGCTCTTCTTGTTGTTGTAGTCGCACTTTATATCTGTTTGCTTTATTCGGAGTGTCGAAGGTGATTACGCGACGATATCCTGGATGAGGCAATATCCGCGGTTTCTCACAGCACGAAACAGCCGCTCGCCGTTACTGGCGCTTTTAAACTTGTCCTGCAATCGACTCAAGCACATCTCAAGCCCGCGGTATTGCTCTGGTTCGCGGCCGATACTCAGAATCAGGTCGTCGCGACTGACAACTCGATCTTCGTGAGTCAGCATCTTTCTGACCAGAGCTGTCTCTAGACCAGTCAGGCTGATCTCGACACTGTCTTTGACCAATGCACCTTGAGCATTGTCCAGATGCCAGGTTTCGCTGCCGGATACATCGCTTTCAATGGCGGTTGGCATTGCGTTGTTATGTCCAGTCAATGCCGGGATGTTGTGAAAGGGATTGCCTGTTTGCGCGGCCCGCCATTCGGATTCAAGCGTGGCCAGTATGCGCTGGGTATCATGTTCGATGCTGCGTGCAACATTTTTTCGACTGAGGCTTGGGTAACTGAACTCCATGACCGTTGGGGCGGAAGAGGGCGAAGCAACACCTTCAACAAACATTTGTGCCTGCGATGTGCCAAACGAGTTGAAACGTTCACTGGACAAGATGCTCTCCAGTTCACGCTGCGACGTTGAGCTGTGCGCCACGACAACAAAATATTTTCTTGGGAGGGTTGTACTCGTTTCCATGTCTCTCTCCTAAATACATACCAAAATTGGCTAAAAGATAAATCGGCAGGCGAGCAATGACTTCCTCGGAAGTAATCGATAGGCAGGGTTGGGCCGAATGATGGCCCTCGATAAATTCCACTCGAACTGCTGCTATGTTATGGAGTTTTATTGTTATGGGTCGTGTTGTCGCGCTCATTCAAAAGCATGATTTCTGACAGGCGTGGAGCAGAACTGGAGCTATAGAGTTGCATCAGACGATCCTTCGTTCGTATGCAAAAGGGATTGGCTGCCCGTGAGTCAGGCAGTCGATATCAGGCCCCGCATCAGGCGATAGCCGTAGCCGCGGATGCTCTGAATCGCGTTTGTACCATACATCTCCTTGATTTTTCCACGCAAGCGACTGATTGATTTTTCCAGCGCCCTAGGATCGTAGAAATTGGTGTTGAGGCCCATGATGCCGGCTATTTCATCGTGGCTCAGTATGTGATTACCCGTTTGCGCAAAGGCTTCGAGGATCTTCATTTCGGCAAACGAGATGTCGAGTTTCTTGCTGGTGCTCATCAGGCAGATACGCGTCGGGTCGAGCGTCAAGTTGATGTCACGTTGCCATTCTTCGCTATTGAAGAACTCTGCCAGCAAGTCGGCACTGTCGTCTGAAAGGGTGTTGAGCTTGATACAAGCATCCGCGCCGGCCAGGTAATATTTGATCTTGTTGAAGGCGCCACGACCCGTTATGACGGCGCAGATCAGCGGTTTCAAGTTGTCGCTACGCAGGCTTTCGACCAGGGCGAGATTGTCTTCAAGTGCCTGCGGGCTATCGATGACAAGGAAGATGGCGCGATACGAACCCAGGTATTCATTCTGGTTGAAGTAGCCCGTGTATTCGCTGGCTTCAAGCGGTATATCGATTCGCACGTGCGGGGCGACTAGCGCTCTAAAATGTTCAGCCACGCCACGGGTACGACTCAAAGTGAGAACACCAGGTTCGTCATTTGTCGGGCGCGGGCTTCTAGTCGCTAAGTTCCCTGAGAGCATCATGCTTTGACTCGAATTAGTGCTGACATCGGGATGTTAAAGCACCGGTTCTCATCTGTGACTGACAATTGGTAACATTTACGCGGAAATTAGACGTGGCTCGCGAGTTTTCTAACAATAATTAAGCTTTTCAAGCTTTTAGTTGATTTCCGCGAAGCTGTGAACTACTGCTTAGATGATGGCGATATGCAATGGTGCCACTATTCTGAGTCTATTGCGATGGCTTTGTCTATGTCCTTTTGCCACTGAATGGCCATCCGGGAAGAATGTGAGCCAGGTCACACTTTATATCTTTGCTGAAATATTTTTACTACATGGATATAAATTTTTTCTGAGTAGTTCGTCGGCCGACGATTATTAACATGGCTTGAGTGTGGCATTTCATAAGACCTATTCTTCCGGGCCAAAAGAACTACTTGCATGACTTTAGATGCTCAAACCCTGAGTGTTATTGCCCGGTCGCTCGCCCTGAGCGCTCTGACGGAGGATTAATGGATTTCTGGACCCTTTTCCAGGTGTTGATATTAGGTGCGGTAGAAGGCCTGACCGAGTTCTTGCCCATCTCAAGCACCGGTCACCAGATTATTGTCGCTGACTTGCTTGAGTTCGGCGGCGAACGCGCCATGGCGTTCAACATCATTATTCAGTTGGGGGCCATTCTTGCGGTTGTCTGGGAGTTTCGTCCGAAGATCTTCGAGATCGTCAAAGGCCTGCCGACCGAGCGCAACGCACAACGGTTCACGATTAACTTGCTGATCGCCTTTTTTCCGGCAGTTATCCTGGGCGTGTTGTTCGCTGACACGATCCACGAATACCTGTTCAACCCGATCACCGTTGCCGTGGCATTGGTCGTGGGCGGCATCGTCATGCTGTGGGCCGAGCAGCGCAGCCATGTCGTAAGCGTCGAGCACGTCGACGACATGCGTTGGTCCGACGCGCTGAAGATCGGTTTCGTACAATGCCTGGCGATGATTCCCGGCACATCGCGCTCCGGCTCAACCATTATTGGCGGCCTGCTTTTCGGTCTGTCGCGCAAAGCCGCTACCGAGTTCTCGTTCTTCCTCGCCATGCCAACCATGGTCGGCGCCGCCGTGTACTCCGGCTACAAATACCGCGACCTGTTCCAGCCCAACGACCTCCCGGTTTTCGCTCTGGGCTTCGTCACCGCGTTTATCTTCGCGATGATTGCCGTGCGCGGCCTGCTCAAGTTCATTGCCAACCACAGCTACGCCGCGTTCGCGTGGTATCGCATCGGGTTTGGCTTGCTGATATTGGCGACGTGGCTGTTTGGCTGGGTCAACTGGACCGCGGCTGCGGCGGCTTGAGGTGCAAGCCAGGCGGCCTTAGCCGCCTGATGAATGACGGGAGGGCATCAACGCCCTTCGAGCAACGCCGCCGCCTGATCCAGCAGCGCCAGCGGATCCTTGGCCTTGTGGATATCCACCGACAACAACTGGCGGAATTTACGCGCCCCCGGGAACCCGGTGCCCAGGCCCAGCACATGCCGGGTGATGTGATGCATCGCACCACCCGCCAGCAAATGCTCGGCTATATAAGGACGTAGCTGCGCCAACGCCTCGGCGCGGCTGATCACCGGCGCCGGACTGCCGAACAACTGCTGATCGACCTCCGCCAGCAAATACGGATTGTGATAAGCCTCACGCCCCAGCATCACACCGTCGAACGTCTGTAAATGCTCATGGCAGGCTTCCAGCGTCTTGATCCCACCATTCAACACAATCTCCAGCTGCGGAAAATCAGCCTTCAATTGCGCCGCCACGTCATAGCGCAATGGCGGAATGTCGCGGTTCTCCTTCGGCGACAAGCCCTCCAGAATCGCGATCCGCGCATGCACGGTAAAACTTGTACACCCGGCATCCCGCACCGTACCGACGAAATCGCACAGCTCGGCATAACTGTCGCGCCCATTGATACCGATCCGATGCTTCACCGTCACCGGAATCGAAACCGCATCGCGCATCGCCTTCACACAATCGGCCACCAACTGCGGATGTCCCATCAGACACGCGCCGATCATGTTGTTCTGCACGCGATCGCTTGGGCAGCCGACGTTCAGGTTGACCTCGTCGTAGCCGTGCTCCTGCGCCATGCGGGCGCAGGCAGCGAGATCCAGCGGGACGCTACCGCCCAATTGCAAAGCGAGCGGGTGCTCGGCGTCGTTGTGGCGAAGGAAGCGTTCGTGATCGCCGTTAAGGAGCGCGCCGGTGGTGACCATTTCGGTGTAGAGCAAGGCGTTTTTCGACAGGAGGCGCAGGAAGTACCGGCAATGGCGGTCGGTCCAATCCATCATGGGCGCCACGCTGAAGCGCCGAGACAGCGCAGGCATTGGTTTTACTGGGCTAAAGCTCTGATTCTGTACCATTTTACTCAACGTGTATTCGGCGTGTTTTTGGGCGTTTTCAGGCCTTTTTCAGGTCTCGGTGGTACGATGTACCACTTCAAAATCGACGCGTACCACTTTCGATATGGCAGCTATCAGGGCAAGAAAACTGGCGGATGGGTCTGTGAGCTACACCGCTCAGATCCGCATCAAGCGTGATGGGGTGCAAGTCTACCAAGAGAGCCAGACCTTCGCCCGGAAACAGGCTGCGCAGGCGCGAATTAGAACTGGATGAACTGGCGATCAAGCGGGCGAAGCCGCAGGAATCGTGTACATCTTGATGTCGCTGGAGAGCCGGCCGATTATTTACGGCCGGAAAGGGTCTGGCTCGCCGGTGCATTGTTTCAATCGAGCAATAACGTCCGGGCCGGTTTTAGCGATATCGATCCTGCCTGTTTCATCCAGATAGATGTCAATGGTTCGACCCCATTTGGGTGTGATGTCGATGCACCTCTGAAAACCATCATCAGCCCACCAATCGAACATCATGAAGAATTCGTCATCGGGGAACAGGTAGCCGAACTCAACGGCCGAGCCACCGTGCTTGATATCGCCTCTATGAATCCTGTCTTGGGTGTTCCAAGCGTAGTGAAATTCTCCTTCGCTGTTCGGGGAGAAATTCACCGCTACGACTGGGGAGCCGAAATACCAAAAAGCGGTTGGAAGAGCGATGAGCAGTAGAACGATCCAGCGCCCATATCGGCGTCCGGTTTTAGCTGCATTCATGTAGTTTGATTCCTTTTCCCCATTCCTTAGGTGGTACTGCAAGCACTTGATCCATGATCATTTTAGCTGTGATGCCCCCATTGGGATGTTGGCGATAGAGCTTCACGCCGATGCTGATGGATATTCGGTCGGGCGCATCATCCCACGCCCTCAGACCGTCGACATTGGCTGAACGGTTTGGGCCCGGTAGCTCCCACTGTTCTTTTGGTTTCGTTACTACCTCCTGGGCTTTGCGTAGAGCATCAGAAATGATCTGCTCGCCACCAGCACCATCCAGCAACGCACTTTCGGATAGGCCGCCAGCTCTGCCCACATAGCCGTAATGAATGTTCGACCAAATGTCGTAGAAGTAGTCGTACTGCCCCTGCTTGTGCCAAACGCCCCCAATGGTCCTACGGATGATCGGTTTGTGGTCCCATGGACGATTTTGGCCGACCCGCTCGGTCCAGATAGCCAGGGCCTTTGCCTTCATTCCCATCGCCAAGCTGTAGAAGTCCGGCTTGGGACCGAGCTGAAGGTAAAAGGGCAGCGCCATGTATTCCTTGGTTTTAGCATGAGCGTCGTAGCTGTTCAGTTCCTTCATCTGGCGAACGGCTGGGCTATAGATGTTGGTGTTCATCTCGGCCGCGATGTAAGTCGCCAGCTTCTCCATCATGTCCGGATCTTTGCAGGCGGCGGATACGGCTTTTGGCTCGGGTTTCTTTTCCGGTTTTTTATCAGGCTCCTTGGCGACGGCCTTTGGCGCAACTAGAGCGTTTGCAGCCTTGGCTTTTTCAGTGAGTTTCGGGTCGGCCAGTAACGTTGCCATCTTCTCATCATCGACGGATCCGTCGGGGCGGAACGCTCCGAGCGCCATGAAATTGATGATGGTTGCACTGCCAGAGTCACCCATGACAAAGCCGCCACCAACATCGCCTGATCCGGTAATGACTGTGCCACCGTGACTGGTTGGACTGCCCAAGTGGGCCATTGGTCGGCCATTTACCTGGATAGAGGGGAAACCTGTTGTGATCACTGCTCCGCAACCGCACGTATCTCCGACTCGAGCAGAGCCCATGAAATTGATGTTTACGTCACCGCTGGCGGAGGCGATCGGGGTTGTGCCGTGACCTGGTAATGGGCAGACGTGCTTGTCACCCAGGCGAGCAGAGGAAATCATTCATCGTCCTTGCGTCGTTCATCCGTGTTTAGGAATCAGTTTTTTCTGACTTACGGAGGCTAACTGAAACGTCAAGGAAGGTCTGTAAGAAAAAGCTTAAAAAATAGCAATTGTGGTTTTTGTGGTTTTGGACGTTGCTGTCTTCAGGCCACGGTGGTTGAATTTAAGCACGTGGTTTAACTCAAGGGAGTGGGAGTGCATGACTGAAGATCTTGGGGTGTGGGCTGATGATTTCATGGCACGAAAAACCAGTGCTGATTTTTTGACTAAATATTTGCTGGCGAATAGTCATGTAAGAGTTCTGAATGTGAACTCCGCGTGGGGTGCTGGGAAAACTTTTTTCTTGGAACGTTGGGCGAAAGAATTAAGCGAAGAACATATCTGTGTTTGTTTCAATGCTTGGGAATCTGACTACGCTTCTGAGCCTCTAATAGCGTTGATGGCAGCTTTACAGCAACAATTACTCGATTCTACCTCCCTGGATTCAACGGAGGTCGGAAAATCAGTCATCCATGTTACTTCTAATCTAATAAAAAAAAGTGTCCCTCTCATAGCGCGAGGGTTGCTTATGAGGACAGTAGGGGTGGATTTCAATGAATTGATAGGAGAGGGTGGGGGTGAGGCTGCGGGAAAACTTGTGGAGGAACTGGTAGCTGAGCAAGCAGGTGCAGCTAAGAGCGTTCAAGATTTCAAGCAGGCATTATTGGAGGGTTTTGCGCAGGCTAGAGAAAATAAAAATAAAAAAGCACCGGTATTCATTTTTATTGATGAACTTGACCGTTGTAGGCCAACCTACGCAATTGAACTGCTAGAAAGAATCAAACACTTTTTCGACTTGGATGATTGCAAATTTGTAATTGCTTCGGATTCCACTCAGTTAGCCCACTCAATAAAGGTCGTTTATGGGCAAACATTTTCGTCTGAAAACTATTTAAAAAGATTTTTCGACTCTGAGTTTTCTTTAGATAATAGGGATATATATCGTTTTGTGCGGTCAGTGTTGCCCTCGATTGAATCTTACCCTGTCGGAGTTAATGTGGCAGGTACGCCAGTCGCGTCGAGGCCTAAATACAGTACTGAAAAAACAGTGTTGGCAACTAATATGACAGTTCATAGCAAGTTGCTTGACTTTGGTGAGAATGCGCTTTTGCTTGTGGCGTTATGTAAGGTTTTTGGCGTTCAATTGCGTGAGATAATTAACTATGTTAGGCAGATAAAGGCGGCAAGTGACTTCATTAATGGTAAAGTGCATTTTTTCTGCTTGGCGATACTGATTTTTGCAAGGGCAAAAGGCAGTCTTTTCTATCAGGAGATCTTGACTGAAGAGTGTGGCGTGGTTCTGCGGAAAGTATGTCCCGCTGGCACCATTCTTAAATTTCATATGAATACGGACCTTGTTTCAGTGAATGACGTTATTGCTTTCCATATTATGATGATGCTGGATGCTGAGATGAAGTTCGGTGATAATCTTCCGATGTGGAGAGAGAGCGTCTATAGGGGATATGAGGTAAAGCCGAAGTTGAGACAGTATAAGCCTGTTGTGGATTTAGCTCATCAATTAAGCTAGGTCTTTATGGGGCTTAACGGGTAGTGCTGTCTTATAAGGCATGCTTTGGTATGCCTTTTCAAATTAATCCCGTCGATGGCAATCGTTTTTTTGCCCGGCTTCGCCGCTACCTGCGCAACAATAGCGTTTCCGGTACTGAAGCCTCCGCAAGGTTGGCCGTATCCAGTCCGAGGCAAAGCCCATCTTCTTCAGGGGCAATCATCCGATCCCGTCCGTTCGTGTGAGCGACGAGAGTGGTGCGGTTCACAGCAATCTGTGGAGGACTCAATCCGCGAGTAGAGGCAGTATCCGCTCGCCGTAGCCAGTGGCTAAGGGTATGGGGTCCACTGGCGCGGCGTCAGCTTGGAACTCGAAGGGAGCGTTCCTCGATAATAACCGGCGACCAAGAATATTCGAGGAGATTGCTGGCGACGCCGAAACATTGGGCACTAAGCACTCTTCAAAATCTCACATACCCCCTGTCCGCGAGGGCTTGGACAACTGTCTAAAAGTCTTGGTTGTCATTGACGACTGGCAGATGGAGACCGCTAGGGCTGGATCGGTTACGACCCGGCCGAAACGGGCGACTGTTCCGGCCTGGTCGTGGTCGCGCCGCCGCTGGTACCGGGCGGCAAATTCCGCATCCTCGAACGCCACCAGTTCCGAGGGATGGACTTCGCCGCGCAGGCAGCATTTATCAAAAGCGTCTGCGACCGCTACTGGGTGACCTACATCGGCATCGACGTGACCGGTCTGGGCAGCGGCGTGGCCCAGCTGGTGCGCCAGTTCTTCCCGGCGGTGACCACCTTCAGCTACTCGCCCGAAGTCAAAACCCGCCTCGTACTCAAGGCCTACGACGTGATCCACAAGGGCCGGCTCGAATTCGATGTTGGCTGGACCGACATGGCCCAGTCGCTGATGGCGATCCGCAAAACCGTCACCGCCGGCGGACGCCAGTACACCTACACCGCCGGCCGCAACGACAACACCGGCCACGCCGACCTGGCCTGGGCGCTCTTTCACGCATTGCACCACGAACCGCTTGAGGGGCAGACCACTGCCAACACCGGGCGTATGGAGATTTACTGATGACCGAACAAATGGCCAACCAGACGTTGCCCGCGACCACATCCGCCACCGGCGCCGGGACTCAAGTGTTTTCTTTCGGCGAGCCGACGCCGGTGCTGGGTGGTCGGGAGGTTTTCGACTATCTGGAGTGCTGGTTCAACGGGCGGTGGTATGAGCCGCCGCTGTCGCTGGACGGGCTGGCGCGGTCGGTGGGGGCGAGCGTGCATCTGCATTCAGGGTTGATGTTCAAGCGCAACCTGTTGAGCAAGACGTTTATCCCGCACCCGCTGCTCTCGCGGGCCTCGTTTGAGCAGTTTGCGTTGGACTTTCTGTGCCTGGGCAATGGCTACCTTGAGGGGCGCCGTTCGCGGTTGGGTGGGGTGCGCAAACTGGAGACGCCGTTGGCCAAGTACATGCGCCGCGGGCCGGATGGGCAGTTTTACCAAGTGAGGGGGTGGAAGGATGAACACGTGTTTGAGACGGACAGCATTTTTCATTTGCGTGAGGCGGATCTGCACCAGGAGATTTATGGGCTGCCGGAGTGGATTAGCGCGTTGCAGTCGGCGTTGTTGAACGAGTCTGCGACGTTGTTTCGGCGCAAGTATTATGAGAACGGCAGCCATGCCGGGTTCATCCTGTACATGACCGATGCGGCGCAGACAGAGGCTGATATTGATGCGTTGCGGAAAGCGTTGAAGGAGTCGAAAGGGCCTGGGAATTTTCGGAATTTGTTCGTGTACTCGCCGACCGGCAAGAAGGACGGGATTCAACTGATCCCCGTGAGTGAGGTGGCGGCGAAGGATGAGTTCAATTCGATCAAGAACCAGACGCGGGATGACGTTTTGGCCAGTCTACGCATTCCGCCGCAGTTGATGGGGATTGTGCCGCAGAATGCGGGTGGGTTTGGGTCGATTCGGGAGGCAGCAGAAATCTATGCAGCCAATGAGCTAGAACCGATTCAGACGCGGATGTTGCAGTTGAATGATTGGATGAGCCAAGAAGTAATAAGGTTTAAAGTGTACGAAATTGGTATTCGTGATTAGTTTGCTGAATTTTTAACAGATGTCTTTAGAGTGTTTGTGAATTATGGAGCCCTTGCATCAGGGGGGGCTCCAGTAATTCGTGGTGTGTTCAAGTGTTGCATTGTTATTAGTGTCGGAGTGTTACCTGTAGAACTGCTTTTAGATTTGCATGTTTTTTTACGGGTATTGCGAGGCTTATTGACTTTCGAAGGTTGGGTAGCGCTGCGCCGCTCAGGTGCTCTGCAAAGAAGCAGGTTAGTAATAAATTAATTGCCGCGATCGTGGATTTTTCGCGACTGCTCCACGCTCCAAGTTCCGAGGCGGAACTTAGGTTTAATCCTGTAACAGTTCCGTCCCTTGACATTCGGAATACTTTTGCTGATCCGTGAACAGCTTTGGACAAAGTAGCGTATTCTTTTTTTAGTACTTCGATGCCGGTTAATGCTTCATCAATTTTTTTCAGCTTTGGGTGGCGTGATAGGTACGTAATGGTTTCGCTGAAACCTAATTTATGTTCACCTATCAACCATTGTTGCAATTCGACGGGGTGCTCACAGTAGTACAGTCCAAATAAAGTATTCTCAATGAGGCTTCGCAGGGACATTAGCGCTACGCGCCAAGCACCTTGGCGCGCGAGTGCATGTGACATTAACGCATCGTTGTGCGCTTCTTGAAAGAACTCGGCCGTATCTACATCAAAGATGTTACTGAAAAGCTCGGATCTCCATGCGTTGAGAGACACTAATCGTGAATAGCTTTCTGCATACACTTCTTTGTGTGGTTCGAGCTTTGTTAAGGCATCGTCAACGCTAGTTCTCGTAGCGATATAACTCCGCTCGAAATTGGCTTTTACTTCGAGTTTGAATTGTTCCATTATTTAAGCAACAAATTCAGTGCGTTGGCGAGCTCGGTTGATTCTGTAGGATTCTTTTTAGATCCCGTCCTTAATAAGCTTTCACGCGCGCTAGGGTTGGTTGCGAGATAATTGAGTATTTTTCCGACAATATCTCTTGTTGCATCTCTCGGACGTATTTCGATGTCGATATTGAAATCTTGAATTAACGAAAGCCATTGGGCTTTACTTACGTCGTTTAGTCTCACCAGCGTGTACAGCGCTGTGGGGATATCGCTATCTCTTAGAGGTGTAGGCTTGTTCATTGGGGTAACGCTTTTACTAAGCAGCGACCAGTCCTCTACGTCAACATCAGGGCCTGATTTTAGAATTTTCGAGAGCGCTAAAAGTGCCTTGGAAAGTTCGTGAGCTTTCATTAAATTACTCCCGATGTTTTCAGCAGTGTATTGCAGACAGTTGTGAATTCGTAAATTGATGTGTCGTCTTTGGAGTCAAAAACAGAAATTTGCTGTTGCGCGCATATGCTAACAGCTACACGTTCTGAGATTTTTGTTTTTAAAACTGACTTCCCGAACTGCTTACGAAGTGTTGCCTCGGTTTCCGCCCGATGTAGAGCAGGGCGGCCAACTCTAGAAATTACAATTCCAATGTTCTCTAATGTGTGCTCAAGGTCAGTACAAAATTCTTGTACCCGCTTCAATAGTAGCCCTACTCCGATAGCGGAAAGGAAGTCTAGAGAAACAGGTACAACATAGTGCGTACTGATCGCCAAGGCATTTTGCGTAGGGATGGTGAGGTTAGGTGGGCAGTCACAAATTATGACTTCATATTCGTTTATTACATCTTTGAGAGCTCTTCGCAGTCTGGTCTCTCTTGATGTTGCGCCCGCAAGGTCGAGATCTACGGTGAAAAGATCGATATGTGATGGAATTAGATCGACATTATCGAAAACATTATGAATTATCGTTTCATGCGCGTCACGAACAGCTCCGTCCGCTGTTGTATGTTTCCTGGCGCCCAATAAGTCTGCTACCGATCCGTGGTCACGTACATGATTTTGCCAAGCGGCCACGCCGACCGATGAGAAACTCGCGTTCGTTTGTGGGTCGAGATCGACTAGTAACGTCTTTTTACCGAGCGAACCGCAGTAAGCAGCGAGATTGACGGCTAGTGCTGTTTTACCAACACCACCTTTCAGATTGATACATGAGATAACTGCAGCAGCCATTTCCATTCCTTGGTTGAATTGAGTTTTCTCATTACACCACACCCCGCGGCTAAATCCGAGTACGCAAACATCCCAAATCGTTGCTACCGCGCTCTCGGCTATCGCCGTGGCTGATTCTGGCGCGCGCCGTCATCCCCCCACCTCGCCTGCGGGCTAAATGGGTCTTTTTTTCCGCAGTCCTGCACCTGGCCGAGCGCCCCCACGGCCGGGCGCTTTAGTAGTGGCGTCGAAGGTCAAAAAGCCTGCGGATCCCTGCGAAGGGTGGGTGTCTGACAGGGCGGACCTGGCGAAGCGGAAGGCAGGTAGGCAAAACCTTTCAATGCGGCTTTTTCAGGAACGCCGTCGGAAAAAAGTAATGTGGTAATTCGAATATCGGGACACCGGGGAAAGCCCCGTATTCATTGGCTTTGCTGGCTTACTTCGGAAAGTAATTTTGAGTAATGAAAAAGGTAATGTGGCTGTAAGTGGTTGATTTATAAGGGATGCATAAAAACAAATATTACTTCCTTAAAAGGTAATTACCTTATTTCTACATTACTCAAAAATTACTTCATGCCGATCCTTTGCAGCCCAGTAAAATCAAGGCTCTCAGCCAGATTGACCGTTCGACTTACAAAAATTACCTTTTTCCGATGCCTTTCCCGAAAAAACAGCATTACCTATCAGGCGGTACAGCCGATCGCCGTCGCCACTCATTCATGCAGATGACGAAGAGACACTCGTGCGCAGTCGTTTTGCCCGCGACAAAAACGTTTGTGGGAAGTGCTTGGGATTGGAGCGACAGGCGGGTGTGCCGACGATGCGAGAGGAAGTTCGCTTGTCCCGCCAGGGAAAAAGGAAATGGGGTGGTACGAAAATGGTACGTGCGTTTCTAGATGATGCTGGAGGCCGCGATTATAGCGGCCTGTAGAATTAGCCGTGCCAATCCATCATCGGAGCTACAGAAAAACGGCGGGACAGTGGCGCGGGTTGTAGAGGCATTTTGGGGAATCTGAATCAACGAGGCGAAGGCGCGGGAGTTTATCAGGAATGCGGTCGGGCAAAGATCCGCTCAGCGCTATTTCTGCGTTCGGTATGGCGCTGTCGCCCTCAGCTCAGAAGATGCTGAACCGGTGCTGTCGGCCAAGCAAGTTTCATGTTGGCGCGCGCGGTACGGGCGCAGGATGCTCGGACAAGACCGTCGCTTTTCATCCAGAGGGGAATCGTGCGATGAACGTTCATGTCGTCAGGGTGCTGTTGATTGTTGCAGCGGTATCGGTGCTGAGTGCTTGTTCAGGCGGGGCAGGCCTGACCACGACCAGTTGCTTCTCCGGCGACTGCCAGTCGCCACAGAGCCGTAATGCCAATACGTTGAACTTCGGCGGCAACAGTATCGGCAGCAGCCTGAGTCAATACAGCTCCGGCATGCTGCACGACGATTAGTCTTTACTGCGCCGCAGGCACGGCAATCCACTCACTCAAAGCCTTCTGGTACTTACCGGTGACTTTGCTCAAATGCAGCCACTGATCGACATACAGTTTCCAGCTGATGTCATCGCGCGGCAGCAAGTAAGCCTTTTCGCCGTATTGCATGTACTGATGCGGATTGACCGCGCACAAGCCGGGTTTTAGCTTCTGCTGATACAGCGCTTCCGAGGCGTCGGTAATCATGACGTCGGCCTTGTTGTCGAGCAGTTGCTGGAAGATCGTTACGTTGTCGTGCAGGGCCAGTTGTGCCTTGGGCAGGAAGGCGTGGACGAAGGCTTCGTTGGTGCCGCCCGCGGGTTCGACCAGGCGTACGTCCGGCTGGTTGATCTGGTCGATGGTCTGGTACTTGGATTGGTCGGCGCAGCGCACCAGCGGGATTTTGCCGTCGGTGTCGAGGGTGTTGCTGAAGTAAGCTTTTTTCTGCCGTTCCAGCGTGACCGAGATGCCGCCCATGCCGATGTCGCATTTGCCGGCCTGCATATCGGGCATCAGGGTTTTCCAGGTGGTTTGCACCCATTGGACTTTGACGCCGAGGCTGTCGGCCAATGAGCGGGCCATGCTGATGTCGATGCCTTCGAAATCACCGTCGGTGCGCTTGAAGGTGTAGGGCTTGTAGTCGCCCGTGGTGCAGACGCGCAGTTGGCCTTGTTGCTGGATGCGGTCGAGGTGGCTGGCGCTTGGCTCGGCGTGGACGCCGGTGGCCAGGGTCAGCAGAGCGCAGGCGATCATCGTGCTTTTTGGTGTTGTCATGGAGATCGGACTTCTGAGAGGGAAGGTGGCCCAGTGTAGTGAAAGCCCTTCCCGGGTGTCATCCCGGCTCCGGACTCAATGTACCCAGCCACGCCACCAATGCCACGACCAGCAGGGCCGTGACCAGCTCCACCACCAGACTGCGCCTCAACGCGGTCGCTGCGATGAGGTGTTGGCCGTCGCGTAACGAGCGCTCCAGCAACGGTCCAAGGTGAAAGCGATTCAACGCGGCGAGCATCAGCATTGCCATAAACAGCAGAACCTTGATCGCCAGCAGCAGCCCATAACTGCCAGGCAATAGCCGCGGGCCGACGATGAACAGGTAATTCACAACGCCGCTGATCGTCAGGGTCAGCACGATCCCTGCGCCCACCCATTCGAAGCGCTTGACCGCCTCGGCCAGCCGCCGAATATGGGTGTCACCGACCCGTCGCGCCATCAGCAGCAACGCCAGCATCGCGCCCAGCCACGCCCCGGCCGCGAGCAGGTGCAGAATGTCGCTGAGGAAATGCCAGAATCGCGACAACCCTTCATCCATCGCGCCGTGTCCGCTCCAGGCCAGAGAGGCGAGGGCGACTGCACTGGCGATCGAGGCAATCCAGCCACTCGGCCGGAACAGCACGATGGTCAGCGCCGTCATCCGCAGCGCCCACGCCAGCCCGACATCCATTTCCAGGAGCATCATTCGCAGATGCGGCCAGAGTGCCGCGAGCTGCGTTTCGCCGCTCATGGTGCGGGTCATCAGCACCAGCCCTGCGAGTGACAGCAGTGCCCCGACCAACGCCATCCCACGCAACAGCGGTTGAAACCGCAGCGCCGCATTAACGTTGTACAGCCCGAACAAAGGCAGGCCGAACAACAGCAGCAAATCTACATACAGCGCGAACCGCAGGACGATGTTGACCAGTTCATCCATCGCTCACTTCACTTTGAACGTGACGTTGCCGGTGATTGGGTGCGTGTCGGATGACACCGCGCGCCACTGCACCTGGTAGGTTCCGGCAGGCAATGGCGCGAGCGGGGTGATCAGCATGGTTTTCGGGTCGCTGCCGGCACTGACTTTGGCTTTCATCGGCATCGGCGGGTGGGCCATGCCGGGCATCTCGGTCATGACCAGTTTGGCGCCGGAAAACTGCGTGACGAGGTTTTCCGAGAAGTGCAGCTCGATCTTGCCGGGGGCGGCGCCATCCGCGCCTTCGGCAGGGGTCGATGACAGCAGTTTCGGGTGGGCCTGGGCGAGGCTGCTCAGGAGCAATCCGCTGGCAAGCAGGAGGGTGGTGGTCAAGGTGCGCATGCAAGTCTCCGGTTTGTTTTTAGAGGGAAATCAGAACCACATCCGCACGCCCAGGACGAGGCGCGCTTCACTGCGATCCTCGCCTTCGTCGCGGGCGTAGTCGGCGGTGTTGCCGTAGGTGCGGTTCCACGTCACGCCGATATAAGGCGCAAATTCGCGGCGGATTTCATAGCGCAAACGCAGGCCCGCCTCGGTGTTGGACAGCCCGGAGCCAATGCCTCGCTGCGGATCGTTTTTGCCGTAGACGTTGAGTTCGGCGGTCGGTTGCAGGATCAGCCGGTTGGTCAGCAAGATGTCGTAATCGCCTTCCAGGCGCACCGCACTCTGGCCGCCCTCACCGAGAAATGCCGTGGCTTCGGCCTCGAAGTTGTACAACGCCATGCCCTGCACGCCGAACGCGGCCCAGGTTTGCGGGGCTCCGGGTTTGAAGTCCTGACGCACGCCGCTGACCACGTCCCACCACGGCGAGATCGCATGGCCCCAGAGCGCCTGAATTTCCGCGTCTTCGGTCTTGCCGTTGCTGCGCTCGCCTTCGGAACGCAGCCACAGCCGGTCGATGTCGCCGCCGATCCAGCCGGACAGATCCCAGGCCAGGGCGCTGCCGTCGTCGGCGTCCTGCCATTCGAGTTTGTCGGCGAGGAAATAGCTGTTGATGACGCGGTCATGTACCTGATGGCCGCCGGGACTGGTGAACACGGCAGCGCGGTCGGCGTCGGTCAGTGGCGGGATCGGCGCGCGGCTTTCGGCGGGCGCGGCGGGCTGCATCATGCCGTCGTCCATGCTTTGCATGGCCGAATGGTCCATGCCGTGCATGTCGCTGGCGGCCAGGGCTGGGGCGCCGATGAGCAGCAGGGAAAACGCGCTAAATCGAGTCATGGTCGGTCCCTTCATTCTTCCACCCGCACTTCGCGAAACATCCCCATTTCCATGTGATACAGCAGATGGCAGTGATAGGCCCAGCGGCCGAGGGCATCGGCAGTGACGCGGTAGCTGCGGCGGCTGCCGGGCGGCATGTCGATGGTGTGTTTGCGCACCTGGAAATTGCCGTTCTCGTCTTCCAGGTCGCTCCACATGCCATGCAAGTGAATGGGGTGGGTCATCATTGTGTCGTTGACCAGCACCAGACGGATACGCTCGCCGTACTTGAGCAGCAACGGTTCGGCGTCGGAGAATTTGATGCCGTTGAACGACCAGGCGAATTTCTCCATGTGCCCGGTCAGGTGCAACTCGAGGGTGCGGCCCGGGTCGCGGCCGTCCGGGTCTTCGAAGGTGCTGCGCAGGTCGGCGTACGTCAGCACGCGACGGCCGTTGTTGCGCAGGCCAAGGCCGGGATCGTCGAGTTTTGGCGCGGTGGTCATGGCCTGCATGTCCACCAGCGGATTGTCTGTCTCGCTGGCCGGATGCGATTGCATCGGCCCCATGGCCGAGTGGTCCATGGCGCTCATGTCCATGCCGCTGTGGTCCATGCCGGCCATGCCCATGTCGTCCATGCTGACCAGGGGACGCGGGTCGAGCGCGGGCACCGGCGCGGATAATCCGCCGCGTGTGGCGAGGGTGCCGCGCGCATAACCGCTGCGGTCCATGGCTTGGGCGAACACGGTGTGGGCGTCACCATCAGGCTCGACGATGACGTCGTAAGTCTCGGCTACCGCGATGCGCAATTCATCGACGCTGACCGGATTGACGTGCAAGCCATCGGCGGCCACCACGGTCATTTTCAGCCCCGGAATGCGCACGTCGAAGTAGGTCATCGCCGAGCCGTTGATCAGGCGCAGGCGCAGTTTTTCGCCAGGGCGGAACAGGCAGGTAAAATTGTCATCGGGCGCCTGGCCGTTCATCAGAAAGGTGTACGTGGCGCCACTGACGTCGGCGATGTCGGTGGGGTTCATGTTCATTTGCGCCCACATTTTGCGATCGGCGACGGTGGCGCCCCAGCCTTTTTCCCCGACATCATTGATGAAGTCGCCGACGGTGCGTTTGTGGAAGTTGTAGTAGTCGGACTGTTTTTTCAGAGTCTTCATCAGGCTGGCCGGGTCTTCGTCGGTCCAGTCACTGAGCATCACCACGCAGTCGCGGTCGTACTGGAAGGGCTCCGGCTCTTTGGCCTCAATCACCAGCGGTCCGTAGACACCGGCCTGTTCCTGAAGCCCGGAATGGCTGTGGTACCAGTAGGTGCCGTGTTGGCGAACCTTGAATTGATAGACGTACACGCCGCCCGGTTCGATGCCATGGAAACTCAGGCCCGGCACACCGTCCATGTTTGCCGGCAACAAAATGCCGTGCCAGTGAATCGAGGTGCTGGCCGAGAGCCGATTGCGCACCCGCAGCGTGACCGTGTCACCTTCGCGCCAGCGCAGCAGCGGGCCGGGCAGGCTACCGTTGATGGTCATGGCGGTACGCGGGGAACCGCTGAAGTTGACCGCGGTTTCGCCGATAAACAGCTCGAACTGATTACCGCTCAGCTCGTTGAGCGGCCCGGCGCCGTTCAGCGCCCAGACTGGCGTGCGCCACAGGCCGAGGCCGCCGAGCAGGCTGCCGGCAGCAAGGCCTTTGACGAAGGTGCGGCGAGACGTGGTGGAAGACATGCGCTGGAAGTCCTTGTTTGACCCATGACGGGGAGGCTAACCAGTGCCAGCTTTCAGTTGGCTGAGGGGTGGATTACAGTTTTGTCAGTTTCGCGATGGCCTTTACAGACCCAGACCTTGCTGTACTACCTGCAGCAAGTTGTTTTCCGTCAGGGCAATCGCATCCAGCTCCTGCCCGGTTTCAACGGTCTGCAACCACCAGTGACTTTCGCCATGTTCATCCACCGTGCGCAGCAACGACTGATCGCGCTCTGGCACATTAATCTGCACTCGGCCGCAGCCGTCCTCGGTAAACCGCGCGATCGGATCAAAGGTCAGGCTATGGTGGTTGGCTTCGATCACCAACTGATCGATGGCGTAATCATGGGATTCGCCATCCGGTGAAGTCTCGCAAACGTGCGTAGGAATTCGCCGAATCTTCAGTCCTACCTCGGTGACGGGCTGTAGCCAGGCCTCGATGCGGTGGTACAAGTCATACACCTGAGCAGGCCAGCAATCGATCTCAAGCGCAGCGCAGGTACTGTCGTCGGCCTGGGTGTGCCGGGTTTGTTTGAGTTTGGCGGCGAGTTCGTCTGCTTTACTCATTTCGGTTCCCTTGTTGGATGTCTGCCTGTTCAGCGTAGACCTTTGCACGGCGCAGAGCCTTGCCTTGCGTCATGCGCTTGCAATACAAGCGTGTCGAAATCAGCACTGGCCAAGTCTGGCCCGCAACGATAACCACGGACGCTGGCGTCCCAAGGAATGGGTACATGAAAAAGCTGTTTACAATTTTGACAGTGATCGCACTGACGATCGGTAGCATCGGCATCAGTTCGGCGCGTCAATCGCAATCCAGAGTGCAGGCGGAATCGGTGGCGGGGGTGTTCGACTACTACTTGTTGGCGCTGTCCTGGTCGCCGACTTTTTGTCTCACTCACAAGGACGATGCGCAGTGCACCGGCAAGGGCTACGGCTTCGTTCTGCACGGCCTGTGGCCACAATATGCCAGCGGCGGCTGGCCGCAATCCTGCCCGCCGCTGACCCGATTATCAGCCGCCGAGACCAACAAGGGGCTGACGCTGTTTCCAACGAAAAAACTCCTTGATCACGAGTGGTCCAAGCACGGCACCTGCAGTGGCCTCGGCGCGATGGGCTATCTGGACAAATCCGACCAGGCTGTTGCGGCGGTGAACGTGCCGGCAGAGCTGCAACCGTTCAGTTCTTCGTACTACTTCGAGGCGCAAGAAATTGCCGATCTGTTCCGCAAGGCCAATCCGGGCATCCCGGCAGACGGCATCGCGGTGATTTGCAGCGGCCCGCAGCTGTCGGAAGTGCGGGTGTGCATGGACAAGGATTTGCAGTTTGGCGCGTGCGGCAAAGGCGTGAAGAATCAGTGCCGGGCGGGGGACATCCGGGTGCCCCCGGCGCGGTGAGCCACGGGCAACGGCCAATCAAAACAGGCGCTCATTTGAGCGCCTGTTTTTTTTCCTGAAGGTTTGAAGCGCCTGCAAATTCACGCATGCTGCGCGCCCTAAAGGATCTTCACGTCACACCGCAAGGAGCTGTTCATGAGCGGAAAACCCGCTGCCCGCGTCACCGACCCCACCGCATTATGTTTGATGAGATCAACAAGGAAACCTGCTGATATGAAGAAGTTGTTGGCAACACTCCTGATCGTCTTCTGTGCCTCTTGCGCCAAGGATCACAGTGTTCCTGCCGCGAACCTTAACTTTCTTAGCGTAGAAAGGGAGGGAAATAGCTCCCTTTACGCTGTGTATTATGGCTCTGACGTCGATCTATTGGATTTATTCAACAGGGGCAAGAGGGTAGGTGCCGCTTCGACAATGCTGGAATGCGCACTGGGTGATGACGAGGATTTTTCGATTACTAACCGGTTCAGGTATTCCGCATACGGTGTGATCGATGAGGATGCGTCGAACAAAGCACGGGGGAGATTCAACAATGTAACAAGTGCCTTTCTGCGCCAAACCCCAGATAACGGCAGCACGCAGGACAATCTCTCGGTACCGGAACTTAACGCTCTGCTATCCCAAAGAAAAAGCGTCCCCTGCAAAGTCGTCGTCACCGCCTACGGCTACAAACCCTACTACTCAAACACCATGAACATCCCCACCGCCGACCTGCTGCGGGAAATCAACAAACCCGAATAACCCACCGGGGGATCTCAGGCAAATCCCCCCGCATCCACCCCCAATTCCCCACGCAAAAACTCCACCAGCCCACGCTGCAACGCACTCAACACTCCCTCGCGGCTGACCAACGCCAGTTCCGTCGGCGCCAACTCAGGCAAGTCCGTACACAGCTGATGCTCCGGCAGCACCGCCGAGACCGGCAGCACTGAAACCCCCAATCCCGATGCCACCGCCGCTTGAATCCCGGTCAGGCTATGGCTGCCGAACGCTACCCGCCAGGGTCGCTGGGCTACATCCAGCAGGCGAATCGCTCGCTGCCGATACAGGCAGCCTTGCGGAAACAGCGCCAACGGCAGTACACCGCTCGACGTATCGAACTCGGCGCCTTTGACCCACACCAGCCGTTCCGGCCAGGTCGCCCACGCCGGGCCGCTGTCGGGTTCGCGTTTGATCAGGGCGATGTCGATATCGCCGGCATCGAGGCGTTGGCGCAAGTCGAGGCTCATGCCGCTGAGGGTTTCCAGGCGTGCCTGTGGATGGCTGCGGGTGAAACCGGCGAGGATCAGCGCCATGCGCCGGGCGTCGAAGTCCTCCGGCATGCCAATGCGCAGCACCTCCAGATCGACCTCGCTGGCCAGCGCTTGCGTGGCTTCGGCGGACAGCGCGAGCAAGCGGCGGGCGTAGTGGATCAGCAGTTCGCCGTGCTCGGTGACGGCGACGTTCAGCCCGGTGCGGTCGCGCAGCAGCAAAGCATGGCCGACCAGATCCTCCAGTTTGCGCACCTGCTGGCTGACCGTCGATTGGGTGCGGTGTACGCGTTCGGCGGCGCGGGTGAAGCTGCCTTCGTCGACCACGCAAACGAAGGTTTTCAGCAACTCCAGATCCAGCATGGCGGTGTTCTCGATATTGGTTTTGCAACTGACGTACGTCTGTTTATTTAATTTCACACTATCATTGGTCGCTCATAAGCTGAAACCCTCACCACCGAGGAACCGACCAATGACCCTGACCAACACGCCACGCCCCGAATGGCTGACCTTCGATTGTTACGGCACGCTGATCCAATGGGATGAGGGCCTGAAGGCGGTCGTCGGGGAAATCCTCAGCGAGAAGGGCGAGCACCACGTCGACGCGAACCAATTGATTGAAGTGTACGACCGTCACGAACACCGTCTCGAACAAACCCCGCCGCATCGTTCGTTTCGCGAGCTGAGCAGTCTCGGTCTGCAATTGGCGCTGGAAGAACTGGGTTTGCCGAGCCTGGCCGAAGACAGTCAGCGTCTGGCCGCGGCGATCCCGAAGAT
The DNA here is from genome assembly GCF_014270125.1 of Pseudomonas sp. SWRI99. Lineage (NCBI taxonomy): Bacteria > Pseudomonadati > Pseudomonadota > Gammaproteobacteria > Pseudomonadales > Pseudomonadaceae > Pseudomonas > Pseudomonas sp. SWRI99. The sequence goes on from NZ_JABWQR010000029.1 coordinate 69,159, forward strand.
GCCGCCGTTTACCGAAGTGATCGAGACCCTCGCGCAGCTCAAAGCCATGGGCTTCAAACTGTGTATCGTCTCCAACACGGATGACGCGATCATTGCCGGTAACGTCGCGCAGCTCGGCGGCCATATCGACCGGGTGATCACTGCGCAACAGGCCGGCGCCTACAAACCCGCGCCCCGGCTGTTCGACTACGCTCATGAGCAATTGGGCGTGACGCGCGATGAAACAGTGCACATCTGCGCCAGCCCCATGCTCGATCACACGGCAGCGCGGGACATGGGCTTTCGCTGCGTCTGGATCGATCGCGGCACCGGTCGTCAGTTGTTGCCGGACTATCGTCCCGACGCAACGCTGAGCGCGCTTGATCACGTGCTGCCCCTGTTCAAATCCCTCGGCTGGATGTAAGGAGAATTGCCATGGCGCACACCTTGAGCGGCAGTGTTCGGCCCCGGTCGGCATCGACACTCAACCTTGAGACCGAGGCAATCGTCACCGCCCGTCACGAACTCGCCGCGTGTTTTCAACTGGCGGCGTTGCATGGACTGGAGGAGGGCATCTGCAATCATTTTTCGGCGATGCTGCCGGGGCATGACGAGCTGTTTCTGGTCAACCCGTACGGCTACGCATTTGCCGAAGTGACCGCACAGAATCTGCTGGTCTGCGACTTCGATGGCCACGTGGTCGACGGCGCGGGCGAACCCGAGGCGACAGCTTTCTATATCCATGCGCGTCTGCATAAACAGCTGCCGCGGGTGAAAGTCGCCTTCCACACGCACATGCCGCACGCCACTGCGTTGTGCCTGCTGCAAGGACCGCCGCTGTTGTGGCTGGGGCAAACCGCGCTGAAGTTTTATGGGCGCACAGCGGTGGATGAAGATTACAACGGCCTGGCGCTGGATGAATCCGAGGGCGACCGCATCGCCGGGGTCATGGGCGATGCCGATATCCTGTTCCTGAAAAACCACGGTGTGATCGTCGCCGCACCCACTATCGCCCAGGCCTGGGATGATCTCTATTACCTGGAACGCGCCGCGCAGGTGCAACTGCTGGCCATGGCCACGCAGCGCGAACTGAAACCGGTGCCCCACGCGATCGCGCAACGTGCCTGCGAGCAAATGCGCGCGAGCGATGCGCAGAGTGCCCAGGCACATCTACGCAGCGCGATGCGTCGACTGCTGCACAACTGACTGACGTTGAAGCAGCCGCAAATAAATTGGCAAACAGCGATCATCCAAACGGACGACGCGCCGATATAACTGGGCGGGAGGCGGGCGTTTGCCCGGTACACCCCGGTGGGCTACGCTCACAAACATAAGGGTTTCGGGCTCGCGCCCCTGTCGTACCTGCCCAGGACATGCTTTTGCCTATCTCCCCTCAAGATCCGAATCAGGCCCCCGGCGCGCTCAAGCGCCTGCCCCTGCGCAAAGCGGCGGTGCTGTTTATCGTTGCTGTGAGCCTGTGCCTGTGCGGTTTGTTGTACCTGCAACTGGAGCAGTCGCGGCGTCAGGACCTGGCGGTGGCGCAAGTGGCATCGAGCAACCTGACGCGGGCGATGGCGCAGCAGGCCGAGGACACGATCATGGCGGCGGACCTGGTGCTGACCAGTCTGGTCGACTGGATTCAGGACGATGGTTACGGCGCTGCGCAGAGACCGCGTCTACAGAGGGTTTTCGCCCGCCGCGCGCAGCAGCTGGAGCAACTGCACGGCCTGTTTCTTTTTGATCGCGAGGGGCAATGGGTCATTACGTCCTTCGCCGATCTGCCCCGTGGCAACGGCGTGGCCGATCGCGAATATTTCAAGTTCCATCAGCAGAATGTCTCGACCGTGGCACACATCGGTCCAGCGATTCGCAGTCGCGAGAACGGCGAGTGGATCATCCCGGTGTCCAGGCGCATCAACGACCGCGTCGGCAATTTCCAGGGGGTGCTGCTGGCCGGTATCCGGATGTCCTACTTCGACCGGTTTTTCAAGAGTTTCAGCCTGGACGACAGCGGCATCATGTTTGTCGCCTTGACCGACGGCACCTTGCTTGCCCGAAGGCCTTTCGACGAATCACTGATCGGCACCTCGGTGGCCCACGGCGAGATCTATCAGAGCCTGCTACCGAACGCGACGGCGGGCACGGCAATGCTCGACTCGGTGGTCGACGGCGTTACCCGGTTGTATGGCTATCGGCAACTGGCGTCGTATCCGCTGGTGGTGTCCGCGGCGACTTCGCGCGAGACGATTCTGCAGGGCTGGTCGGAGCGCGCGTTTCAGTCCAGCGTGATTGTTGCGTTGGTGATCCTTGGGGTGGGGCTGTTCGGTTGGGTGTTCATCCATCAAGTGCGCAACGGTGAGCGCATTGAAAAAAACCTGCGCAAGGCGCAACGGGCGCTGGAGCAGATCGCGACCCATGACAGCCTCACTGGCCTGGCCAATCGGCGCTTGTTCGAGCGCTCGCTGGAAATCGAATTTGCCCGCTGTGCACGGCAGGTCAGTCCGGTCAGCCTGATCATGCTCGATATCGATTTTTTCAAGCGCTACAACGATGCCTACGGGCATGTCGCCGGCGATCAATGCCTGGCGCAAGTGGCGCAGGTGGTCAAGACATGTTGCCAGCGCAAGTCGGACCTGGCGGTGCGTTACGGCGGTGAAGAGTTTGCCGTGCTGTTGCCGGACACCGACATCAACGGCGCGCTGGCGATTGCCGGGCAGATTCGGCGCAGTGTGATCGACAAACACATTGTCCACAGTGGTTCGCCCACCGGATATCTCACCGTGAGCCTGGGCTGTTATTCATTTATCCCGAACGGTAACGACAGCCTGGAGATGTTTATCCGGCGCGCGGATGCGGCGTTGTATGAGGCAAAAAATGCCGGCCGCAACAGGGCGGCGGTGTTCTCGCCAGAGGAACGTTTTGCCGCGCTGATGCGCTCGGATCGCTGATCTTTGAAACAACACATTCCAACTGTGGGAGCGGGCTTGCTCGCGAATGCGGTGTGTCAGCTTGCATCATTATTGACTGACAAATCGCTTTCGCGAGCAGGCTCGCTCCCACAGTAGATTTTCTTCGTTTACAGGCTACTTGGGATGGCTCTTGTTCGTTCAGCCGCCCGTGCCGCCACCCGCACCGCCTGTGCCACCGCCGGCCGAACCGGTGCCGCCGCCCGCGCCCGAGCCGGAACTGCTGGCGCCGCCATTGGTGCCTGTCCCGGTGCCCATGCCAGTGCCTGAGCCGGTACCCGATTTGCTGCCGTTGTTCGAGCCGCCAGACCCGCTGCCACCGGAAGGCGAGCCCGGCGTATTGTCCGGCGGCATGGTCGAGCCGCTGGTGGCGCCGGACTTGGTGCCGGTGGCGTCGGTGCTGTCATTGGCGGCGAAGGTTGCTGCCGAACCCGCAGCGAGCAGACCGGCGAGCAATACCGAAGTGAGTGTGCGCATAGTCATGGTGCATCTCCTGATAAAGGGATTACCTGATGTTGGTCTGGCGTGCTGAACCCTTGGTGCCGGGTGAGTGACGAGTGGTCGATGGCGATGCCGGTGGCCTACTGTTCTTGCGCACAATTGGCTATTTGCCGAACCACGGCCCGGGGCTAACGTAGCCGCACATTCATTCGCAACCCCGGAGCCACAGATGCAGCCTCGTACCGATTTCTACACCGCGTCCCCTGATGCCCTGAAAGCGATGATGGCGCTGGAAACCGCTGTCTCGAAATTGCCACTGGAAAAAAGCCTGATCGAGCTGGTCAAGCTGCGCGCCTCGCAAATCAACGGCTGCGCATTCTGCATCGACATGCACACCAGCGATGCGATCAAGGACGGCGAAACCCCGCGTCGCCTGTTCGCAGTGACGGCATGGCGCGAAGCGCCGTTCTTCAGCGATCGCGAACGCGCGGCGTTGCTGTGGACCGAATCGCTGACGCAACTGAGCCTGACCCATGCCCCGGACGAAGATTACGACATCGTCGCCGCGCAATTCACGCCCAGGGAAATGGTCGATCTGACCGTGGCGATCAACACCATCAATGGCTGGAATCGTCTGGCGGTGGGCTTCCGCAAACTGCCCCAGGCCTAAGCTGCCTACATCCCCTGTAGGAGCTGCCGAAGGCTGCGATCTTTTGATCTTGTCTTTTAAAAGTCAAAGATCGCAGCCTTCGGCAGCTCCTACAGAGAGATCTTCAGGGTGCTTGTGCACTCGGCGTCGTCGGTGGTTGCACCTTGCGCATCAGTACACCGTCGCAGCGTGCATTGCTTTGTATTAATACGAAGCATTACTATTCACGCCCCTTTCCTCAGCTTGCCGCTCATACCCCATGCGCTCCCGCAGATCCGGCTTTTTCGAGCATTACGAAGAGTTGATCGGCACCTGGACTCGCCGCCTGCGCAATCGCGCGCAGGCCGAGGACCTGGCGCACGATACCTTTGTGCGGGTGCTTGAGTCGGATTCGGCGGCGGTGCAACAACCTCGGGCGTATCTGCACCAGACCGCGCGCAATATTGCGGTTGACGGTTATCGGCGGGAGGATCGACGTGGCGCCATGGAATCGGGCGTGGTGGATGAAAGTGCGTCGTCAGCGGGCGACCCGGAGCATTACATGCACGCGATCCAGCTGGCCGATTCCATTGAGCGCGCGCTCAGCGAGCTGCCGCTCAACTGCCGGAAGATTTTTGTCTGGCAGAAGATCGAGGGCCTGACGCAGGCGGAAATCGCCGAGCGCCTGGGGCTGTCCAAGAACATGGTCGAAAAGTATATGATCCGCACCCTGCGGCATCTGCGCGAGCGTCTCGACGGGTTGCAGTCATGAACGCTCGGACCTTTTCATCTTCAGCCGGACAGGACATTCCATGAGGGAGACGGGTGATTGCGCCTGTGGGCAAACGACGGTACGCGACGAGGCAGCGAGCTGGTTCGTGCGATTGCAGGAGCCGGCGGTCAGTGCCGAAGAACAGCAACGCTTCGACGCCTGGCTGAATGAGCACCCGCAACACCGCGAAGAATTCCAGTTGCTCCAGGGCCTGTGGACGGCGGCGGATCTGCTGCCGGCGTCACGCCTCGAAGCGCTTGCCGAAACCCCGCCACCACGCCGCCAGCGGCGACCGCTGCTGCGTTATGCCGTCGCTGCGAGTGTGGTGGCCGTTGCGCTGGGGCTTGGCCTGTTCAGTGGTTTGCATGATCCGGGCGGTTACCGCGCCGAGTTCGCCACGGCACTGGGCGAGCGCAAACACGTGGTATTGCCGGATGGCTCGGTGATCGACTTGAACAGCCGCAGCCGAGTGCAGGTGCGTTACGAGCACAATCGTCGGCTTATCGAGTTGAGCGCAGGCGAGGCGATGTTCAGCGTCGAGCATGACGGCGCCCGTCCGTTTGTGGTCGAGGCCGGCAGTGGCAAGGTCACGGTCACCGGCACGCGCTTCGATGTGCGCCGCGATGCTGCGCAAACCCGCGTGGCGGTGGAGCAGGGCACGGTGAAAGTGCAGGGGCGCAATGCCCCGGACGGAGCGTTCATCAGCCTGACCGCCGGCTTGGGCACCTACGTCGACGGCCAAGGCAAAGTCGCTGCAGCCTATGCGGTCAACCCGGCAGAACTGACGGCATGGCGCAACGGCAAACTGGTGTTCAACAACGCCAGCCTCAGCGAAGTGGCCGCCGAAGTGTCGCGTTATCGCGAAAAGCCGCTGACGGTCGCCAACCCGAGCGTGGCCAGCCTGCGCCTGACCAGCGTGTTCAGATCCGACGACACCGACGCCTTGCTCAAAGCCTTGCCGAGCATCCTGCCAGTGGCCGTTCGGACCCTCGCTGATGGTAGCCAGGAAATAATTTCAAAATAGCATTCAGGTTTTTTTCGAGTTCATCGTCTTCCTGTTCAACTGCAACTGGTTTGCATTAACAGCCGCACACTCTTGCGATCCACAGGACTCCGTACGACGTGAAAAACACCACAAACCACAATAAAAAATCTCCCTGGTTGCCGCTCGCCCTCGTGCTGGCGGTCAATGCTGCGATGCCGCTGGCCGTTGCCGCCGAGGCCATCCATATCCGCGCCCAGCCGCTGGGCCAGGCGCTCAGCGAACTTGGTCAGCAGACGTCGCTGCAAGTGTTTTTCAGCCCGGAGCTGGTGGCCGGCAAGCAGGCCCCGGCGGTCGAGGGGAATGTCTCGCCGGAGCAGGCGCTGCGGCAGTTGTTGCAGGGCAGCGGCCTCGATTATCAGATCAACGAAGGCTCGGTGACGCTCGCCCCCGCAGCGCCGTCCGCCGCCAGCAATGGCCCGCTGGAACTGGGCGTGACCGACATCAAGGTCGTCGGTGACTGGCTCGGTGACGCCGACGCCGCCGTGGTGCAGAACCACCCTGGCGCCCGCACCGTGATTCGCCGCGAAGCGATGGTCGAGCAAGGCGCGATGAACGTCAGTGACGTGCTCAAGCGTGTACCCGGCGTGCAGGTGCAAGACTCCAACGGCACCGGTGGCAGTGACATTTCCCTCAACGTCGGCGTGCGCGGCCTGACCTCGCGACTGTCGCCGCGCTCCACCGTGCTGATCGACGGCGTACCGGCCGCGTTCGCCCCGTACGGCCAGCCGCAGCTGTCGATGGCGCCGATTTCCTCGGGCAACCTCGACAGCATCGATGTCGTGCGCGGCGCCGGCTCGGTGCGTTACGGGCCGCAAAACGTCGGGGGCGTGATCAACTTCGTGACCCGCGCGATTCCGGAAAAAACCACCGGTGAAATCGGTACGACTCTGGAGACTACCCAGTACGGCGGCTGGAAGCACATCGACACCGCGTTCCTCGGCGGCACGGCCGACAACGGCATGGGCGTGGCGTTGTTGTATTCGGGCGTCAACGGTCACGGTTATCGCGAGCGCAATAACGGCAACGACATCGACGACGTGCTGCTCAAGACCCACTGGGCGCCGACCGATCAGGACGACTTCAGCCTCAACTTCCACTACTACGACGCCAGCGCCGACATGCCCGGCGGTCTGACGCAGAAGCAGTACGACGACAAACCGTATGAGTCGGTGCGCGACTATGACCAGTTCACAGGTCGGCGCAAAGACGTGTCGTTCAAGTGGATTCGGCAGATCGACGAGCGCACCCAGGCAGAGATCCTCACCTATTACACCGACAGCTTCCGTGGCAGCACCATCGCTGCGCGCGATCAGAAAACCCTCAGCTCGTACCCGCGTTCGTATTACACCCTGGGCATCGAACCTCGGGTATCGCGGGTGTTCGATGTCGGCCCGACCACTCAAGAAGTCAGCGTTGGTTATCGTTATCTGAAAGAGGCGATGCACGAGGAATCGAGCCGTCTGGCGCTGGTGAACAATCAGCCGGTGGTCAGGCCGACGTCGGACGGTCATGTGTTCCAGGACCGCACCGGCGGCACCGAGGCCAATTCGGTGTATGTCGACAACAAGATCGACGTCGGTCAGTGGACGATCACCCCGGGTATCCGCTTCGAACACATCAGCACCGACTGGCATGACCGCGCCGTGCTCGACACCGCCGGGCGGCCGGTGCCGGAGAAAAACCGCAGCATCGAAAGCAACGAACCGCTGCCGGCGCTTAGCGTGATGTATCACCTGTCCGATGCCTGGAAACTGTTCGCCAACTACGAAACTTCGTTTGGCAGCCTGCAGTATTTCCAGCTCGGCCAGGGCGGTTCGGGTGACAGCACCGCCAACGGTCTGCAGCCGGAGAAAGCCAAGACCTACGAAATCGGTACGCGCTACAACGATGACGTCTGGGGCGGGGAAGTGACGCTGTTCTACATCGACTTCGATGACGAGCTGCAATACATCAGTAACGATGTCGGCTGGACCAACCTCGGCGCGACCAAGCACCAGGGCCTCGAAGCATCGGTGCATTACGACATGGCCGCGCTCGATCCGCGCCTCGATGGCCTGACCGCCAACGCCGGATTCACCTACACCCGCGCCACCTATGAAGGCGAGATTCCCGGCTTCAAGGGCCGCGATCTGCCGTTCTACTCGCGGCAGGTGGCGACCGTGGGCCTGCGTTACGACATCAACCGCTGGACCTACAACATTGACGGTTTTGCCCAATCGAAACAGCGCTCACCCGGCACTGGCGTGAACGCCGACGGCAGCTTCAACGGCAATTACATCACCGAAGGCACGGCGGACGGGCAGTACGGTGACATTCCAGGCTACGTGACCTGGAACGTGCGCGGCGGCTATGACTTCGGCGCGCAACTGTCGAACCTCAAGCTCGGCGCCGGGGTGAAGAACATCTTCGACAAGCAGTACTTCACCCGCTCCAGCGACAACAACTCGGGGATGTATGTCGGTGCGCCGCGCACGTTCTTTGTGCAGGCCAGCGTCGGTTTCTAGCCGCTGCCACTGTGGCGAGGGAGCTTGCTCCCGCTGGACTGCGCAGCAGGCCCCAAAGCGGGGGTCGCTGCGCAACCCAGCGGGAGCAAGCTCCCTCGCCACAGATCAGACTTTAAGCACTTTGCCGCCAATCGCGACAGCCACCAGCAATACCGCCATCAGCCCAAAGGCAAAACTCAGGCTGCTGGCATGGGCGACAAAACCGATCACCGCCGGCCCCGCGAGAATCCCGGCATACCCCAGTGTGGTAATCGCCGGCACTGCGATGCTTTCCGGCATCACCGTCTGCTTGCCCACCGCCGTGTACAGCACCGGCACGATGTTCGAACAGCCGGCACCGACCAGCGCGTAGCCGACCAGCGCCGCTTGCCAGCTCAGCGCGAACGTCGCCAGGAACAATCCCGCCGCTGCCAACAGACCGCCAAACAGAATGATCCGCGTAGCACCGAGCTTGCGCACGATGCGATCACCGAGCAGACGCCCGACCGTCATGGTCAAGGCAAACGCTGCGTAACCCAATCCCGCATACGCCGTGTCGATCCCGCGTTCCTGCGCCAGAAACACCGCGCTCCAGTCCAGCGCCGCGCCTTCGGTGAGGAACACGATAAAGCACATGCCACCGATAAACAGCACGATGCCGTGGGGAATGGCGAAGGCCGGGCCGGAGCTTTCGCTGCCGTAAGGCAACATGTGCGGCACACACTTGAGCAAGGCGCCGATCAGCAATACGACCACTACCAGCATTGCCGCAAGCGGTGTCAGGCCGAGGCCGAGCAGGGCGCTGACCCCGGCCGCGCCGACGATCCCGCCCAGGCTGAACAGCCCATGAAAACCCGACATCATGTGTTTGCCGCTGGCGCGCTCGACGATGACCGCTTGCAGGTTCACCGTCGAATCCACCGTGCCCAGGCCTGCGCCAAACATGAACAGCGTGGCGATCAGCGCCGGAATCGACGACACCGTCGCCAGCAAGGGCAACGCGGCGCAGATCAGCAACGTGCCGCCGGTGGCCACGCGCCGGCAACCGAAACGTGTGGCAAGAATCCCCGCCAGCGGCATCGCCAGAATCGAACCGACGCCCAGGCACAGCAGCAATAACCCCAGCGTGCCTTCATCCAGCCCGGCGCGTGCCTTGGCGTACGGCACCAGCGGCGCCCACGCGGCGATGCCGAGACCGGCGATGAAAAAGGCGATGCGCGTGGACATCTGTTGCAGGCGTCCGGGGATAAAAGTGTCTTGGGGGTTGAGGCTGGTCATATCGATCCTTGGCAAAAAAACAACGGCATCCCGAGTGACATTCTGACTGCGTCGAGGTTCGATCGCAGTCTGTTCGAGGGCGTGCAGCCGACATCGTAACCTGTAGGAGTGAGCCTGCTCGCGATGGCGGTATTCCAGTCGATATTTTATAAACCTGACACGCCGCCATCGCGAGCAGGCTCACTCCTACAGGAGATTGCGGTTTACAGTGGGATTTTCGCCAGCATGAAAGACGGGAATAGGGCATGACGAGGTTCTACGACGCACGCGGCAATATTTACGCAGTGGTTTCTCCCGAAGCCTTGCGCCAGGCCGGCATTGATCTGCCGACAAGCGCTGCCCAGTGCGCCTCGTCTTGGCAAAAATGGAGCGCAGCAGCAATAGCCCTGTGCTGCCACTGGCCCGCTGGCCAACGCCCGGCGAACAGCAAACCTCACCGCAGCGATGGCCTGCTGATCGGCCCGTTCCAGACATCGGCGCCATTCGATGTGCTGATCGTCAACACCGACGGCTCCCTCGCCGAGCGCAGTGGCAACGGCTTGACGATTTTCTCTCAGGCGTTGGCCGAGCAGGGGTTGATGCCGGAGGGAGGCGCAGTGTTGCGCGTTCATCATGACAAGGGCACAGCAGTGGAAACCTCGGTGAAACCGGCTGAGGTCGAAGGCGTGCGCGGATTTTGGCTTGATCTCGGCCAGCCCGGATTCGGACCGGAGGCGGCGGCTGCGCACGCGGTTGAGAGCATTCAGTTCAACAGTCGGAACGTCAGCCATGTCCAGCCCTTGGCACAACTCGATCCCGCCTGGACCCAGAGTCAATTCGTACGCATCGGCAATCCTCACTGCGTAACGCTGCTCAGCGATGCCGGCGCTTTGCCGAGCAACGAGCAGATGCTTGAATCGCCATTGAACGAAGGCCTGACCCAGATTGCTTACGCCACGCCAACCGGTGCCGGTAATCCCTGCCCGGCGGGTGTCAATCTGCAATGGGCCGCGCTGGCGTCGCCGCAGAAAATTCTCGCCCGGGTATTTGAGCGCGGCGAAGGGCCGACCGCGTCATCCGGCACCAGCGCCAGTGCGGTGGCGTGTGCGGCGTGGCGGGTTGGCTGGGTCGAGATGGGGGAAGTGCAAGTGGTCATGCCCGGTGGCACCGCACCGATTTTGCTGGAGGTTTCGGAAGGGGAGTTGCTGCGCGTCAGATTGTTCGGCACGGCGCGGCTGATGGGTTGAATCGGCAAACGCCATCGCTGGCAAGCCAGACTCCCACAGGTTTTGTGTTCGGCCCTAATCGTCATATCAACACAAAACCCTGTGGGAGCCTGGCTTGCCAGCGATGAGGCCATCAGCCGCCGCGAACCTCAGCTGAACTCCACCACCGGCATCTGCCGCTTCATCAGCACCTTGCCGCCGCGAATCGAATACAACGGCAAGCCCTGGCTGCGGATCACTTCGTAATCGCTGTCCGCCGAGAGAATCAGCAGATTCGCCGGGCGGCCCTGTTCCAGTCCATAACGTTCGCCCAGGTGCATGGCCTTGGCGCTGTTGTCGGTGACCAGATCGAGCGCACTTTGCAGGTTGCGATAACCGAGCATGTGGCAAATGTGCAGGCCGGCTTCGAGTACGCGCAGGATGTTGCCGTTGCCCAGCGGATACCACGGGTCAACGATTGAATCCTGGCCGAAACACACGTTCATGCCGGCCTCCAGCAACTCGTTGACGCGGGTGACGCCGCGGCGTTTCGGGAAGTTGTCAAAGCGTCCCTGCAAGTGAATGCTCTCGGTCGGGCAGGAGACAAAACTGATTCCGGAGTGGCCGAGCAGGCGGAACAGTTTGGCGCAGTAGGCGTTGTCGTAAGAGCCCATCGCCGTGGTGTGGCTGGCGGTGACACGCGCGCCCATGTCGCGGCTGCGTGCTTCTTCGGCGAGTACTTCGAGAAAGCGCGAATGCGGGTCGTCGGTCTCGTCGCAGTGCACGTCGACCAGGCATCCGGTGCGCTCGGCCAGATCCATGAGAAACTTCACCGAGCTGACGCCCTGATCGCGGGTGTACTCGAAATGCGGAATGCCGCCGACCACGTCGGCGCCCATGCGGATCGCTTCTTCTATCAGCTCGCGACCGTTGCGGAACGACTCGATGCCTTCCTGCGGGAACGCGACGATTTGCAGGTCTATCAGGTGACGGCTTTCCTCGCGCACTTCGAGCATGGCCTTGAGTGCGGTCAGCTGCGGGTCGGTGACGTCGACGTGGGTGCGCACATGCTGAATGCCGTGGGCAGCCAGCGCCTGAATGGTCTTTTTCGCCCGAGTCTTGGTGTCTTCTTCGGTGATGGTGACCTTGCGTTCGCCCCAGCACTCGATGCCTTCGAACAGCGTGCCGCTCATGTTCCAGCGCGGCTCGCCGGCAGTCAGGGTGGCGTCGAGGTGGATGTGCGGTTCGACGAAGGGCGGCACCACCAGGTTGCCGCCGGCGTCGAGGTCATTCGGGCCGAGGGTGGGCGCTTCGGTCTGGCGGGCGATGCTGTGAATCAGGCCGTCTTGCAGGTGCAATTCGTGCAGGCCTTCCTGGTTGCGCAATCGGGCGTTGATGATGTGCATCAGGCGAATCCTTTTTATAAGTCTTGTAGGGGTGCGCTGACGCGACGGGCGCCGAGCATACCGGTGACGATGACATACGTTAGCGCGGCAGCGGCAATCCCTACCAGCGGCGCGACCCACGGCGAGCTGAACGCAGCGACAGTGCCCACGCCGTAGGCCGTCAGCCCCGGCCAGTTGAACGCGGGCAACCGTGCGTCGGCCAGACGCGGATAGTGCCCGCGCCAGCGATAGAAGAAGTCAGCCATGATCACCCCGCCAATCGGCGGAATCACCGTGCCGAGCAGAATCAGATACGGCACCAGCATGTCGTACATGCCCAGCAGCGCGAGCAGGGTGCCGATCACCGCGCCGCCGAGGGTCACGGTCTTGCGCCGACCGGTACGCAGCAAATTGCAGCCGGCCACGGCAAAGTTGTAGATGGTGTTGTCCTGAGTGCTCCAGATGTTCAGCAACAGCATAGCCATTGCCGCCATGGCGAAACCCTGCAACAGCAGGACTTCAACCACGTCCGGTTGCTGATAAACGATCGCGCCGTACGCGCCGATCAGCACCATCAAGCCGTTGCCGATGAAAAAGCCGATCAGGCTGGCCAGCACCGCCACCCGCGCCGAACGTGAGAATCGCGTCCAGTTGGTCGCTTGCGTCGCGCCGCTGACGAAGGTGCCGAACACCAGGGTGATCGCGGTCGACCAATCCAGCGAGCCCGTTGGCACCACGCTGAGCAAGCCTTCGAAGCCGCCGACTTTTACCGTCGCCACCCACATCGACAGCATCAGCAGCAACATCATCGCCGGCACCGCGATGTACGACAGAATCTCCAGCCCGCGATAACCGATGTAGGCGGTGGCACAGAAGCCCAGACCGAACAGCACCATCAGGCCCAGCACCGTGGCTTCATTCAAATCAAAGTATTTGCCAATGACCACGGCAGCCGTTGCCGTGCCCCAGGCGTACCAGCCGATCTGGGTGAAACCGAGGATCAGGTCGCTGAGCTTGCTGCCGACTTCGCCAAAGCAAAAGCGCCCCATCAGCACCGAGTTGAGGCCGCTCTTGAACGCGATGTAACCCAGGCCCGCGGCGTACAGGCCGAGCAGCAGGTTGCCGACGATGATCACCGCCATCATCTCGGCAAAACCGAACGCGACCCCGAGCTTGCCGCCGGCAAACATGGTCGCGGTGAAAAACGTGAAGCCCAGTAACACCATCGCCGTCGAGGCCAGGCCTTTGCGCGCGTGCATCGGGACTTCGCTGAGGGGGTAATCGTTGCCGGGGGCATTCTGCGTCATGGGGAGTCCTTGCTGGAAGGGGGAAGACGCGGGAGGGTTGCAGCGGTCGTGCCAAACACGGTTGGGCCGGGTATGTATAGACGACACGGCGAAGTCAGGCGCGAAAACAGTGCACCTGAACGGACCGAAGCCCAATGTAGGAGCTGCCGAAGGCTGCGATCTTTTGATCTGATCGTTCCCACGCTCTGCGTGGGAATGCAGCCCGGGACGCTCCGCGTCCCATTCCAAAACCGAACGCGGAGCATCCGTTGAGGCATTCCTTTGATGCGCGTGGGAACGATCGGTGTGCGGGCAACTTTGTGTGGGTCAGAGAAAGCGCAGCAATGCGGCGACGATCGCTTCGGGGGCATCTTCCTGAACGAGGTGGCCGGCGTTGGGGATGGCGTGGAATCGTGATCCCGGGATCATCTGCTGCAATGCCCGGCCACGTTCGATGGGAATCCACTGATCCTCCTCGCCCCAGAGAATCTGCACCGGACAGCGGATCGCCGGGTACAAGCCTTCGGCCTCACGGGTATAACGCTCGTCCATCTGCGCGATCTGCCGATAGAAGGCCGCTTGCCCCGGGTTACCGAGCCAAGGCTGGGCATACGGCGCCAGTTCCTCATCGGCCATCTGGCGATGAATCGCGCCACGAATATAGGTCGGCACGATGGCGCGCTGGATGTAATCGGGCAAGCCGCTGAACGCTGCCTCATGCTGACGCACATGCTGCACGAACGGCGAGCCCCACGGCGTCAATGCGACCGGATCGATCAGGCTCAGGCTGCGGTAATCCCTGCCGTTGAGCAGGTGTGCACGCAACACCGTGGCGCCGCCAAAATCGTGGGCGACCACGTCTGGAGTTTGCAGATTCCAGTGGTCGAGCAACTGCGTCAGGAGTTGGTTCTGCACCCCGAGGGAGACGTCGGCGTCTGGCTGTGCGGACTGCCCGTAACCGAGCAGATCGAAATAGTGCACTCGGTGCGTGGCGAAAAAGTGCGGAGCAATGCGGTGCCACACATAGGACGAAAACGGCGTGCCATGCACGAACACCAGCGGCGGGCCGTCGCCGCGCACGGCATAGCGCACCTGATGCCCGTTGAAGTCAAAGACCTGGTCCAGCAGCCAGTCCGTCATGGGCCTGTCCTCTTGGCGGGTTTGAGCCAAAAAGCATAGGCGTAAAAAAACAGCCGTGAAGGCTGTTTGTTCATTGGCTGACACGCCGCCTGTCCCTGTGGGAGCGGGCTTGCTCGCGAAGGCATTGTGTCAGTCACTATTTATTTCAATGGCAAACCGCATTCGCGAGCAGGCTCGCTCCCACAGAATTGTGCAGTGCCCTCTGGATCGGGTTATTCCCCGCGATAAATGCATCCGCTGGTGCAGGTCTCATGAATGCGGATCGCGCTGAGTTCCGGCAACAACGGCTTCAGTTCTTTCCAGATGAATTTGGCCAGCACTTCACTGGTCGGGTTTTCCAGACCGGGGATGTCATTGAGGTAGTTGTGGTCGAGACGCTCGTACAGCGGCTTGAAAATCGCCTTGATCTCGGAGAAGTCACGAATCCAGCCAGTGTGCGGATCAAGGTCGCCGCTCAGGTGGATGGCCACCTTGAACGAGTGACCGTGCAGGCGCCCGCACTTGTGGCCGGCGGGGACGTGCGGCAGGCGGTGGGCGGATTCGAAAGTAAATTCCTTGAAGATTTCCACAGTATTTTCGGCTCTGTTCAGATGGCGTTCGCCGCAGCGATTCGGGCAGGCGGCGAGTTTATCAGCTTGTATCTGGCCGTGCTGACTAAAGGGTCAGCAACCGATCGGCGAGGCGACCGTTGGCTGTCAGTTCGAGAAACTCGTCACCCAGCCGGCGGCTTTCGTCCATTGCCGTGTGCCAGTATTTCTGCCGGCTCGGGGCATCGCCCATGAAACGTTTGAAGTCGTTGCGATCCGGCAGTTTGCCGTAGGGCAGGCGCGCCAGATAGTCCTTCGACGGCGCAAGCAGCAGCACGTCTTGCAAGCGCTGCACCGAAGCGCGGCGCCACGGCAGGGTCTTGTCGAACCAGCCGGGAATCACCCGGTCGGTGAAATGCGGATAGAGCACGATGCCGTCGCCGCTGTAGGGCAGGTCGAGGTGATAGTCGAGCAGACCGCCGTCACGGAACGTGCCCGCGCCAGCGCCGGGCAAGTCACGCACACCTTCCATGACCATCGGAATCGAGCCCGACGCCAGCAGGGCCTGACGCAGGTTGCCGGCATTGAGGGCAACGAAGCGCGACGGAAAATCGGTCAACGCATCAAGCGGTGGCGCCAGGCGCGGATCGTGGATGATCAGCCGCTCGAAGTGGCGCGACAGGCGGGCGCGCCCACGCAGGTTGTCGGCGATCACCGAACCCAGGGCCAGACCGAGCCGGCCGCGATGATCCTCGGCCAGCCGCCCCTGGCTTTTCACCACCATGATGTTCAAGCGGTAATGGATGTTTTCGAGGATGCTCGCATCGCGGCCGTCGAGCAGATCGTTGAGCATGCGCTGCGAGCTCTGGCTGATCTCGGCCATGGTCACGCCCTTGTTGAAATGCTGCTCGGCGTAAAGATGACCGAGCCGGCGCAGACCTTCGGCGGCGTCCGGCAGGCAGGCACTGGCGAAGCGCCAGGAGCCGACCGATGCACCAATCAGCGACCGCTCGCGCGGCGCGCTCGGCAGCCATTCGCCGAACAGCGCCAGGTCCAGCCCCTGAATCCCCAACGCCTTCGGCCCGCCGGCGGCGCCGGGCAGGGTGCCGACATCCGCAGCGTTCAAACCTTGGGCACGAATCCGCGCCATGGCCCGCGGGCCGGCCTTGAGGGTTAAGGCGGGGAACTTGATATGGATGGCGGTCATACCGGTCTCGATCGTTAGCAAGCTGGCGATTATAAGCTGATGTTGCAAACCCTTGTAGGAGTGAGCCTGCTCGCGATAGCGGTGTATCAGCGCCATATCTGTTGGCTGACACTATCGCGAGC